>NZ_CALJXO010000065.1:0-2554 GCF_937988555.1 uncultured Boseongicola sp.
AAAGGGCCTTGGCCGTTCACTCAAGGGGTTTTTCAGATGCGGCTTGCGCGAAATGGGTCTTGATCGATCCTTTCACCGGCGGGATGAGGATGGTTTCCTTGATCGCGGCCCAGGTCACTGGCGTTTGCCGGTTCCAGGGCATCAGCGACAAGAACCGCGCCAGCGGGCAATATCCGACGGTCACCAAGGCAATCGTGCCGACCAGTTGGATCCAGTGGATGAAGACCAGCGGTGCCCAAAGACCCATCACCAGCAACAGGACATAGGCGAGGCGGACTTGAACCGGAAAGGCGCTGACCGCCTTTTCCCGGGCATAAAAATGCATTGCCTGAAGGGCCGTAAGCCCGATGGCGGCCCAGATGCCCAAACTTGTGAAAAATATCCCGATGATCAACAAGGGAACGGTGGCCAGCCAATAATACCAGCCAAGTGAGCGATCATGCATAACGAGACCTCATACGTTGCGGGGCTCAGTTTGCCCTACCAGGCCCAGAAAGTAATGCCCAGGACCGCTACGACAAAGCAGCGGCCCTGAACTTTAACACGGATATCAGACAACCGATTGCATCAAAACCGTCGTAACCAAGATGCTCAGCATGCCTGTTAAGATGAACAGAGCTGCCGCCGCGCCGCGCGCGACCTCATGGCCTGACACATGTGAATGGTGCTTTGTGTTCATCGTTCCTCTCCTTTTTCTCTCTCACATCAAGGTCGCAAGTGCGGCCTCGATGCGTGCTGCTTGTTCTTTGTTGAGAAGGCTGAACAGAACTTCCGCGAAGTGCGGATGCTGAACGCCCGACAGGATGTATTGC
The DNA here is from genome assembly GCF_937988555.1 of uncultured Boseongicola sp. NCBI lineage: Bacteria > Pseudomonadati > Pseudomonadota > Alphaproteobacteria > Rhodobacterales > Paracoccaceae > Boseongicola > uncultured Boseongicola sp. The sequence continues at coordinate 813 of NZ_CALJXO010000065.1, forward strand.
CAGCGATAGGCTTTCAGGATACCGGCGTGGCTTGCCGCCATCTCTTCATCCGATAGCTTGCGCCCGCAGTTTCCAGCAAAGTAATCGGCATCCACTTTGGCCTGCATTTGGAGGATGCCATCGACCGCAACCACCAAATCGATCAGGTCACTCACAGCGCCGTCCCGTTCCACCTCGGTCAGTTGTTCGTCGCAGCGGATCAATTCAAGTTCGTCCACCACGGCGTGCTGGCATTCTTCCTTCCAATGAAACAGGAAGACATCTTTCCAAAGATCAGAAAGATTATCAGCGGACTCAATGCTTTCGCGGTAATGCAGCTGCGTGAACAATTCGATATCCAGCGTCAATGCCAGAACCGACCAGGTGCTTTTGGAAAGGACGATCCGCGCCACTTCGTCCGGGTCCGGTGCGAAAGCGTATCCGGCCGGCATGTCGGCACCAGCAAGCCGTTCGACCCGGCGGAAAAGTTCCTGGTGTTTTAACTCTTCGTCGCTGAAGCGGATCAGGGCTTCCAGCGCCACTTGATCACCGAGCCAGTAATCGCGGCTAACTTCGAGCACTTTGGCGTTGATGAAGCGTTCCACCAAACCAAAGATATTGGCATAGGTGCGACCCTGAATCTGGCTCAGGAAGAGCCTCTCGGCTTCACTTAAAAATTCCAGTTCTTCCACCAGCGACAGGCCGTCGGGTAAGAATTTCTGCGTGATGTCAAACCGGCGGCCCTTGATAACGTCGCGTTCGATATCCCAGCGCACGCGCTTGGAGATTTCGATGCAGCGGGCGAACCGATCGGTCTCTGTAGTTTGGACTTCGGCTAACATGACTTGCGTCTCCTCGACTTTTTTTGCCAACCCCTCAAAACCACCTCATGCGGTTTCGGGATGACGCATAGTTAGGAAGGCCACGTGGTAGAGAGCGTTTGCATCCGCAAGGCAAAGTCGGGGTCTGCGTGGTAATTACCGTGGTATTTTGTGCGGGGGATTACACATGGCAGTTATGCGGGCCCTGCCTGCTGCCCCCTGCGCGCGGCTTTCCTGAACGGCTCTGTTGGTGTAACCTGACCGCAGGCAGGGGCAGAAAACCGGGAGTTTTTTTATGAAAAAGTTGATGGCGCTCTTGCTGGGGAGCCTACTCCTCGCAGCAATGCCCGGGGCGGCTTTGGCCGAAAACGAGCTGCGGGTGGCCTCCCGCGGGGATGCCCTCACCCTTGACCCCTATGCCCAGGCCGAAGGGCCCACCTTCAATTTGCTCAATCAGATGTATGACACCCTCGTCGCCTTTGACGTCGATCTTCAGTTGGCGCCGGTGCTCGCCACGTCATGGGAGGTTGTGGAGCCCACGCACTGGCGATTTTATCTGCGGGAAGGCGTGGTCTTCCACGACGGCACCCCGTTCACAGCGGATGACGTGGTGTTCAGTATCGAACGGGCTCAGCAACAAAGTTCGGACTACCGCCCCTATGTGACCCATATCATAGAGGTGTCTGCGCTGGACGAGTTCACCGTCGATGTGGTGACCGATCAGCCCATGCCGCTATTGCCGCGTGATCTCACAAATATTCTGATCATGTCGCGCGCCTGGGCCGAGGAACATAACGCGACGCAAGTGCAGGATTTTTCGGCGGGTGATGAAAACTACGCCGTGCGCCACACAAATGGCACAGGCGCGTTCATTCTTGAAACGCGCGAGCAGGACATCCAAACGGTCATGACCCGTAATCCTGACTGGTGGGGCATTGTAGA
>NZ_CALJXO010000066.1:0-10245 GCF_937988555.1 uncultured Boseongicola sp.
ACTCTTTCAGGGATGGCTTTCCAAGGTGCTTTCGCAGCCGCGAAGGCGTCGACTTCTTCTTATTCTTGTAGGGGTTCTGGTCTGCCTGACTGCGAAACCAAAGCCGGATCGGCGTTCCTGGCATATCAAAGTCGACCCGTAACCCATTGACAAGGTAACGTTTATACGAATCCGATAACTTCTCGGGGTTAGACGCCATAACGACAAACCCCGGTGGCCGGGTCTTCGCTTGCGTCATGTAGCGAAGCTTAATGCGCCGCCCACCCGGTGCGGGCGGTGGATGTGCTTCAATCATACCAGACAGCCAACGGTTCAGTTTTGACGTCACCACACGCGCATTCCACGTGATGTAAGCTTGTTCAACAGCCTCGCGCAGACGATCCATGCCGCGTCCGGTTTTCGCCGATACCGTGACCAAAGGCGCGCCGCGCAGCTGAGGCAACAGCCGCTCAAACGATTCCCTCAAATCCCGCAGTTTTTCCTGCTTGTTCTCTTCCACGTCCCACTTGTTCACGGCGACTACTACCGCGCGCCCCTCGCGCTCGGCCAGATCAGCAATCCGCAAATCCTGTTGCTCGAATGGGATCGCCGCATCCAACAGCACGATCACCACTTCCGCGTATTTAACCGCCCGCAAACCATCGGCTACCGACAATTTTTCAAGCTTCTCCTGAACCCGTGCCTTTTTACGCATGCCCGCCGTGTCAAAAATGCGCGTCGGCATCCCGTCCCAATCAAGCGGAAGCGAAATCGCATCCCGCGTAATCCCGGCTTCAGGACCCGTCAAAAGGCGATCTTCGCCCAGCAACTGATTGATCAGCGTTGATTTTCCAGAATTCGGACGCCCCACAACCGCAACCTGCAATGGCCGGGCGATCGTCGGCATCCGGATCTCGTCCGATGCGTCTTCATCGACATCAACGTTGGTCAACGGTGCCGCTTCTTCCACCGCCGCCTGGGCCTTTTCGCCTTCTTCGGCAACCGGGCGCAGAAACTCCAACAGCTCTGGCATCCCCTCGCCGTGCTCTGCCGACATCCGCACTGGCTCGCCCAATCCAAGCGAATACGCCTCGATAAGCCCGCCTTCACCAGCGCGGCCCTCGGCCTTGTTCGCCGCCAAAATCACATGCGCCGATTTCTTGCGCAGGATATCCGCAAACACCTCATCGTCCGGCAACACTCCAACTCGTGCATCGATCATAAACAAACAAGCGTCCGCCATTTCCACGGCCCGCTCAGTTAGTTTGCGCATCCGTCCGGGCAGGCTGTCGTCCGTCGCATCCTCAAGTCCCGCAGTATCAATCACGGTAAACCGCAACTCTCCAAGGCGTGCCGCCCCTTCGCGCAAATCCCGAGTCACCCCTGGCTGATCATCCACCAAAGCAATCCGCCTTCCAACCAACCGATTGAAAAGAGTAGATTTTCCGACATTCGGTCGCCCGACGATGGCCAATGTAAATGACATGGGGTCCTGCCCAAAAGTAACGTAAGATTGCGCTCTTACACGCTTAAACGATCAGCGAAAAGCGCGGATCTGTCCGTTGTCGGTCACAAGGTACAAAACACCACCCGCAACCACCGGATTGCGCGCCGCGCCGCGACCAAGGTCCGTCTCGCGCAAGACGGCTCCGGTCACCGGATCAAACTCGCGCAAAACCCCGTCATCAGACGCCACAATCAACCGACCACCTGCCACGACCGGCCCGTAATGCACGAATGTCGACTTCGATCGGCTGGCGCGGCGAGCCTCAAACAAGGGCAACTCTACCGACCAGATCTGCTGCCCCGTCGCCGCATCAAGCCGCGTCAGCACGTTCTCCGGCGTCACAAAAAACAGCGAATTACCGCCAAGCCAAATCGGGTTCAACGCCCCGACCCGCGCCGTCCACTCCGCCTGCCCTGAGGCAAGCGATATTGCCGCAACGCGCCCTGCATGACTGCCCGCATAAAGACGCGTTGTGTCCACAACTGGCGCGCCGCTCAAATCGCCAACGGCAGAAAATGCACGGCTGATATCTTGCCCGGCCACGCTTGCGGCCCAGACCTGCGCGCCGGTACTTGTTCCAGCTGCCACCATCTGCCCCGACGCAAACGGGAACACCACTATTGGGCCAGCGACAGAAGGCCCCGGACCACCAACAAGAGCCGACACACCCTTACGCCCCAAAACTTCCCAAAGAATACGGCCGTTTGCAGCATCAATCGCCCACCCCGTCGCATTGCGTGTGGTCACGAACACCCGGTCGCCGTCGACCGCAGGCGCACCCGTCGCCGGGGAATTTAGCCGCTGCGTCCACCGCACGGCACCGGTCGAAACATCAATCGCCGTCAAGGTGCCAAAGCCGCTCGTCGCAAAAAGTGTGTTGCCCGATACCGCGAGACCGCCGCCCGAAGCGTCGTCCGCCCGGTCGCTTTCCGGTGTCAGATCGTGGGTCCAAAGCGTTTGTCCGCTTAACGAAAACGCCGACACCAAAGCGCGACTGTCCTGGGTAAATATACGACCATCTGCAATCACCGGGTCTGCTGTGATCCGGTGGCCACGGGAATTTCCGTCGCCGACCGACGCCGACCAAATCGGCTCCAACGCGCGCTGAAGAGCCGGATGAGCGATGGAATGGGCGGCATTTCCGCCAGGATGCGTCCAGGCTGCGTTCACTTGCGCGACGGGCAATCCAACTGACGGTGCCGGCCCTTCTGCAATGCCCGGTCCCAGATCGGCAATCACCGTCGCAGTGCTGTCACCACGGTCTCGCACATCAAGCCGCTCGCCGGGCAGGATCACCTCATCGTCGCCGCAGCCCGCAAGGATCGCCAAAGCAATCGCCACTCCCGACACTGATTTAAAGCTGCTACTCACCACGATGTGCCCTTCACTCGGCCCTTAATCCAGACGGTTACCCGGTGGTCAGAGACCCACCCAACGCCACAATCAACTGCGACGCACGACGGCGCAAGTCCTGACTTGTTTCCGCATCTGCCACGATCTCGCGAAGTTGCGCAATCGCGGTCTCTGCATCGCCCTTTTCAATCTCGGCCAAAGCGATCTGTTCTGCCGCCAAAAGCCGGAACGATCCGCCCCCAAGGGCCAGGGCATTCAGCCGCGCGATCCGCTCGTCAGGATCCGTGGTGCCAGACCCAAGAATAACCGCCTTCAGCGTCGCCAGGTCCCGGTAGGGGCGCGGCGCATTCGTGTCCGACGCCAAGTCTTCAAGCAAAGCCACTGCCTCGGCGCGATCATCGCTCGCCAAAGCCGCTTCAGATCGCATCAGGGACAAAATCGCTATGCGCGCCGCATTATCACCCGTTGATATTTCAGCCAACGCCGCGCTGCGCGTCGCGGCGTCGCCGTCCAAGGCTGCAAGAATCGCATCACCTGCGCTTTGAGCAGACGCCTCGGCTTGCGCCTTGCGCCATTCGTTCCATGACGCGCCGCCGACAATCACCACAATCGCCAATGCGGCAATCCAACCATAACGCTTGAACAAGCGATACAGGCGATCCTTGCGGACCTCTTCGCTTACCTCGTTGATAAACGAGTCTTGATCCGACACCTGAGCACTCCCTTAATCGGTCATTTTTTTTAACATTTGCGCCCTCATATCGCGCGTTTTTACCGATTGCAAAGGCAGGAAATCATACCACCCTCTTGCAATTTGCAAAAAAAAAGCAGAAATGCTAAATCTGAACCGATCAGTTCAGTGAATTCAGCGGGCGTTTGCGGCTATTTTCCCGCCGTCCAAAAGCCATAAGAGGCATATCATGCGCCTGTTTCCAATCGTAACGGCAATTCTTGTCGTAGGAGTTCTGTTTCTTCTAGTATTTCAACGCGATGAACTCGTCACGTTTTCCGGAGCAGAAACCGAAACCGTCCAGGAAGAAGTGTTCGACGCAGTCGTGGATCGCGACGAAAACGCGCCGCTCGCGCCAGTCAGTGTGGTTGCCATCCGCTCGTCCGCCTCGACAATCGACGGCGCGGTTGTCCTGCGCGGGCGCACTGAAGCGTCTCGTCAGGTTATTATGCGCGCCGAAACATCTGGTCAGGTGATCTCGGATCCCCTGCGCGCCGGTGCCCGCGTACAGAAAGGCGATCTTCTTTGCCGCCTTGATCCCGGCACTCGTGCCATTGCCCTTGCCGAAGCGCAGGCCGGTCTGCGCGAAGCCGTTACGCGTCTGCCCGAATCTCAGGCCCGCGTCGCTGAGGCACGCGCGCGCCTGAACGAGGCCGAGATTAATGACAACGCCGCCGAACGCCTGTCGCAAGGCGGATTTGCCTCCGACTCCCGCGTCGCACAAGCCACCGCAAGCGTCGAAGCCGCGCGCGCCGGCGTGCAGTCCGCCGTCAGCGGCGTGGAAAGCGCGCGCTCCGGCATCCAGTCCGCCGAAGCCCGCGTGGCTGCTGCCGAAAACAACCTAGAGCAACTCGAAGTCCGCGCGCCCTTTGGCGGCCTCCTTGAGACCGACAGCGCCGAGATTGGCACCCTGATGCAGCCCGGCGCGCTTTGCGCCACCATCATTCAACTTGATCCGATCAAGCTTGTGGGCTTTGTGCCGGAAACCATGGTCGACCGCGTAAATCTTGGCGCTCTTGCTGGCGCGCGCCTTGCCTCGGGGCGCGAAGTCGTGGGCCGCGTGACCTTCCTCAGCCGCTCGGCTGATCCGACCACGCGCACGTTCCGCGTCGACGTCGAAGTGCCGAATGCAGACTTCTCGATCAGCGACGGCCAAACCGCCGAAATTGGCGTGCAATCCGCCGGAAACACCGCGCATCTGTTGCCGCAATCCGCGCTTACGCTGAATGACGCGGGCGATCTTGGCGTGCGCCTCGTGGTCGACAACATCGCCACGTTCGCACCCGTTATTGCACTGCGTGACACCACCGAAGGCTTTTGGGTCGGCGGTCTGGCGCCAAGCGTCGACGTGATCGTCGTGGGACAGGAATTTGTCACAGATGGCGTTCCCGTTACGGTCACCTACCGCGAGGAGACCACCCAATGACCGGTATCGTCGACTGGGCTGCGGGCCGTGCCCGCATGGTCATCGCCTTCATCATCCTGTCAATTATGGCAGGCGCGCTGGCCTACGCAAGCCTGCCCAAAGAGGGCGAACCCGACATCGAAATCCCGGCACTGTTCGTCTCGGTCCCCTTCCCCGGCATCTCGGCGGAAGACAGCGAGAAACTGCTGGTCAAGCCGATGGAAACCGAACTGGCCGACCTCGATGGGTTGAAATCCATCTCCGGCACTGCCTCCGAAGGTTACGCCGGTATTGCGCTTGAATTTGAATTTGGCTGGGACAAAACCAAGATCATGGCCGACGTCCGCGACGCCATGAACAGCGCCGAAGCCCAATTCCCTTCCGGCGCCAAACAATACTCAATCAACGAGATCAACTTCTCCGAGTTCCCGATTATCATTGTGAATCTCACTGGCGCACTGCCCGAACGCACCCTTCTGCGCGTGGCCAAAGACCTGCAAGACCGCCTGGAAGCACTTGAACCCGTCCTTGAAGCCGCTCTCACCGGTCACCGCGACGAAATGGTCGAGGTTATCATCGACCCGCTGCGCCTTGAAGCCTACAACGTCACCGCCGGCGAACTGATCAGCGTTGTCACAAACAACAACCAACTGATCGCTGCCGGTGAAGTCGAAAGTGCAACCGGCGCCTTCGCCGTCAAAATCCCATCCTCCTTTAACGACCAGCGCGACATCTACAGCCTGCCGGTTAAAGTGGATGGCGACCGCGTGATCACCCTCGGCGATCTCGCCGAAATCCGCCTCACCTTCGAAGACCGAACCGGCACAGCCCGGTTTAACGGCGAAACCACCGTCGCCCTGCAAGTCGTGAAACGCAAAGGCTTCAACATCATCGACACCGCGGCACTTGTTCAGGCCGAAGTCGAAGCCGAACGCGCCTCGTGGCCGCCCGAATTACAAGACGCCATCAAAGTCGGCACCTCCAATGACCAGTCCCGCACCGTTGGCTCGATGGTCAGCCAACTTGAAGGCTCTGTCCTTACCGCCATCGCGCTTGTGATGATCGTTGTGCTTGCGACCTTGGGCTCGCGTTCGGCCCTTCTCGTCGGCTTTGCGATCCCGACGTCTTTCCTTTTATGTTTCGCTTTCCTCGCGCTGATGGAAGTCACCGTCTCCAACATCGTCATGTTCGGCCTGATCCTTGCGGTCGGCATGCTGGTGGACGGCGCCATCGTCGTCGTGGAATACGCCGATAAACGCATCCAGGAAGGTGCGGGCCCCATGCACGCGTTCGTCGAGGCGGCAAAACGCATGTTCTGGCCCATCGTGTCGTCCACCGCGACCACGCTCTGCGCCTTCCTGCCCATGCTGTTCTGGCCGGGCGTACCAGGCCAGTTCATGGGCATGCTTCCCGTCACCCTGATCTTTGTTCTGACCGCATCGCTTGTCGTGGCCCTTATCTACCTTCCCGTCATGGGCGGCGTAGCCGGCCGCATGAGCCGGGGCTTTGAACGCTCGTCTGCCGCGCTGAAACGCTCGACACCCTGGTGGGTCCGCGCCCTCCTCGTGCCGCCATCGCTTTACTTGATGTTCCTTGCCGCCATGCAGGTCCTGAACCCAGAATACCTCCTCGGGGAAGGCACAGGCTTGGGCGGAAGCATCTTCGGCGCAGTTCTCTTCGTGGTTGGTGCTATGGTGTCATCTATTACCCTAGGCGCCGCCAAAGTCGAACGTCGCGAGCGACCTATCAACGCCGGCTACCACCGCACACCTTTTGGCCACTTCATCAAATTCATCGCCGGCAACCCAGTCATGCCGGTTGTGTCCATCGTCGCCATTGGCTTTTTCGTCGTCTCGGTCTTCGGCTACTTCGGAGCCAACAATAACGGCGTCGAATTCTTCGTCGAAAGCGAACCCGAACAAGCCATCGTCTACGTCCGCGCCCGCGGCAACCTTGGCATCATGGAGAAAGATCAACTCGTCGCTCAGGCAGAAGACGTCATCCTCGACACCAACGGCATCGACAGCGCATTTGCATTTGCAGGCGCTGGTGGCCTCAATGCCAATACCGGCGGAGCGTCCGGCCCCACCGACACCATCGGGCAGGTTCAGATCGAATTGATCCCATGGGAGCGGCGCGCTGATTACGCCAACACTCACGACGTCTCTCTGGAACAACTCGACGGCGACGCGGTGCTGGTCGATCTTCAGGCACGGCTTGACCAAATCCCCGGGATTAAAGTCGAGATCCTGAACCTCAGCCGTGGCCCGGCATCAGGAAAGCCAGTGCACCTGCGTCTGAAATATGATGATTGGGAACAGCTTCTCTCGACCACCGCCATGGTGCGCACAAAGTTTGAAAACACCCCGGGTCTTGTCGACATCGAAGACAACATGCCCCTGCCTGGCATCGACTGGCAGATCAACGTGGACGTCGAGAAAGCAGGTCGCTACGGCGCGAACGTCGCCGCCGTGGGGGGCATGGTCCAGCTTGTCACGCGCGGCGTGCTTCTGGATACAATGCGCGTCGACAGCTCGGACGAAGAAGTCGATATCCGCGTTCGCCTGCCGGAAAAAGACCGCGTCCTTTCAACACTGGACACGCTCAAAGTTCGCACAGCAGACGGCCTTGTGCCGCTGTCGAACTTCATCACCCGTGAACCCGTCGCACAACTGGCGCAGATCAACAGGGTCGACCAGAAACGCTACTTCGACGTCAAAGCCGATGTCGTACCGGACCTTTTGAACGACGACGGCGTGCCGATAACCCCGAACGAGCGCATCGCGTTCCTCACGGACTGGATCGAAGGCGAAAGCCCGCTGCCAGCAGGCATGGATTGGGAATGGACCGGCGATCAGGAAGACCAGGCCGAAAGCCAGGCCTTCCTTCAGGTCGGCTTCTCTGCCGCTCTGGGTCTGATGTTCATCATCCTGCTGGCACAGTTCAACTCGTTTTATAACGCTACGCTGGTGCTTCTAGCGGTGGTTTTGTCGACCACCGGCGTCCTCATCGGAATGCTTGTGATGGGCCAACCCTTCTCGATCATCATGACCGGAACGGGGATCGTCGCTCTTGCGGGAATTGTAGTGAACAACAACATTGTCCTGATCGACACCTATCAGGAATACTCGCAATACATGCCCCGGATCGAGGCCATTGTGCGCACCGCCGAGGCGCGCATCCGACCGGTCCTTCTGACGACGATCACCACAATGGCGGGCCTGGCACCGATGATGTTCGGTCTCAGTCTCGACTTCATTGGTGGCGGCTATTCCATCGACAGCCCGACAGCGCTTTGGTGGAAACAACTGGCAACCGCAGTGGTCTTCGGGCTTGGCATTGCCACGGTTCTGACGCTTATCTTCACGCCATCCATGCTCGCCCTGCGGGTCTGGTTCTGGACCGGCGCGTATAGAACTATCAACACATTGCGCGCCCTCAGCCACGGGTCAGGTTCCAGAACCGCCCGCGATCAGGCGCTGCGCAAAGCGGCCCGGAAGATCAAAAACCCCGAAATTATCTGGGACGTATCCGATGATCCATCCGCACCACGCGCGGCGGGCAGCCCGGATTTGCGGGCAGCCGCGGAATAACGACGCCATCACGACGCACGACAGCACAGGAGATGGGTGGCACTGCCCCCCTTTTCACGCGCGCCGGCAAAGCCCGTTCGCCACGTTAAGGCTTCGCTAATGCGGTCATTTGACCTTGCCAGCAGGGCTGAAAAACCAGCCCGCGCTAACGCAGTGTTCAGCGAACATGCACCAACGCAACACCGACGTCGTATCGACGTTATGGATAACTCAAAGAAAGGCAGCGTATCAGCGGCTTAGATCGCGAGCTTCAGAAGATATCGGTGAAAGCGAAAAAATCCGCCGCACGCCCACACAACCCTTCCTTAAACCGACTGCGCGCGCCTTCACGCAGCGCGATCTTTCTCAGCCGCCTGACGATGCCAAAGCGACGCATAACGCCCCCCGCGCTTCAGTAACTCATCATGAGTGCCTTCTTCGGCAATGACGCCACTTTCAAGCACAACAATCTGATCCGCATGAGCAATCGTCGACAACCGATGCGCGATGGTCAGAACGGTGCGTCCCTCGCCCATCGCGTTGAGTTCGCTCTGAATTTCCGCTTCGGTTTCGGTATCCAAAGCGCTCGTCGCCTCGTCCAGAAGCAGGATCGGAGGGTTCTTCAATAGCGTGCGCGCAATCCCAACACGCTGCTTTTCTCCTCCCGACAACTTCAAGCCACGCTCACCCACGGACGTATCATAGCCGTCGGGCAAGCTTGAAATAAAGTCATGGATCTTCGCCGCTTTCGCCGCCTCAACGATCTCGGATCGCGCCGCTTCGGGCCGCCCATAGGCGATATTGTAAAAGATGGTGTCGTTGAACAAAACCGTATCCTGCGGAACCACTCCGACCTGCGCATGAACCGAGGCTTGCGTCACGTCTCGCAGGTCCTGCCCATCAATCCGAAGCGCGCCACCATCCACATCATAAAACCGGAACAACAGCCGTCCTACGGTCGACTTTCCCGACCCCGAAGGACCAACAATCGCAACCGTTTTGCCCGCAGGCACAGTTAGCGAAACGCCCTTTAAAATGGGACGCGCAGCGTCGTAGCCGAACAGGATATCGTCCAGGACAATCTCGCCGCCCTTGATCTCAAGCTCTTTGGCGTCCGGCTTGTCATTCACATCGGCAGGCTGCTCCAAAAGATCGAACATTTCACCCATATCCACAAGGCTTTGGCGGATTTCCCGGTAGACAGTACCAAGGAAATTCAGCGGCATGGTGATCTGGATCATATAGGCGTTTACCATCACGAAATCGCCCACGGTCAATTGCCCCGACTGCACTCCCATCGCGGCCATTACCATCACAATGATCAGCCCTGCCGTGATCAGCACTGACTGGCCAAAATTCAAAAACGCCAGCGAATACGACGTCTTCAACGCCGCCGCCTCATAGCGCTCCATCGCCACGTCATAACGCGCCGCCTCGCGCGCCTCGGCACCAAAATACTTGACCGTTTCAAAGTTCAGAAGACTGTCGATGGCCTTTTGGTTGGCATCGGTATCCTGATCATTCATCTCCTTGCGGATCTTCACCCGCCATTCCGTCACCTTAAAGGTAAACCAGATGTAAAGCGCGATTGTGACGGCAATAACAGCAACATAGCTAAAGTCGAAAACCACCGCCAGAACAACGCCGATCATCACCAATTCAAGGATAAGCGGACCGATCGAAAACAGCATGAACCGCA
>NZ_CALJXO010000067.1:0-10323 GCF_937988555.1 uncultured Boseongicola sp.
CCTCGCCGGATCTTACTCATGACTTTCTCTCGCAGAGCCGCGACCGAATTGGCCCGCCGTGTTGAGCGGATCACCACTCAGGCCATGGGAACGGGATATGCTGCCGAAGCGCTCACCTGGGCCGGGACGTTCCATGGGGTCGGTGCCCGGATATTGCGTGAGCAAGCGCAGTCCATTGGGCTAAGCCCGGACTTTAGCATCCATGACCGTGAAGACAGCGCCGATCTAATGAACCTATGTCGGCACGAATTGGGGCTGTCGAAGACCATCGGCCGGTTCCCGGCCAAGGGCACATGCCTATCGATCTATTCGAGGGCTGTTAACTCCGAGGCTCCCCTTTCTGAAGTGCTGCCCCTTCATTATCCTTGGTGTGCGGCATGGAAAGATGATCTGAATCGTCTGTTTGGAGCCTACGTGACTGCCAAGCAAGGACAGAACGTCCTCGACTACGATGATCTGCTGTTGGCCTGGGCTCAGACCATGGAAGACACCGCGTTTGCGGCTCATATCGGTGCCAAATGGGATCACGTGCTGATCGACGAATACCAGGACACCAATCGATTGCAGTCGCGCATACTATTGGCCCTAAAACCCGATGGGCGTGGCTTGACCGTTGTGGGCGATGACGCACAGTCGATCTATGCATTTCGGGCCGCGACAGTGCGCAATATTCTGGATTTCCCAGCGGCATTCTCGCCGCCAGCGACTGTGGTCATGCTTGATCGCAACTATCGCTCAACCGGGCCAATTTTAGATGCGGCAAATGCGGTAATCGGACAGGCGCAGGAAAGGTTTACCAAGGACCTTTGGACAAAACGTACCTCTGCCGAGAAACCCCGGCTAGTGACGTTGGCGAACGAAACGGATCAAGCGCGCTACATCGTGGACTGTGTCCTTGCGGATCGAGAAGTTGGTCATCGGCTGATGGATCAGGCCGTGCTATTCCGAACTTCCAGCCACTCTGGTCAACTTGAGGTCGAGCTGACACGGCGAAACGTGCCATTCGTGAAGTTCGGTGGCTTGAAGTTTCTCGATTCAGCGCATGTGAAAGACGTGTTGGCGATGCTGCGCTTTTCGCAAAACCCACGTGACAGGGTCGCGGGCTTTCGGGTGCTTCAGTTGATCCCGGGGGTTGGGCCTGCCGCAGCTGGACGGATATTGGAAGCAATAGAACTTGCGCCTGACCCTTTATGGGCTTTGGAAACGGTGGCTGCGCCAGCGCGTGCGGATGCAGACTGGCTTGACCTTGTGGCGTCATTAACCACTAAGGCCAACTGGCCTGATGCAATTGGGTTGGCACGGGCCTGGTATGACCCCCATCTGGATCGGATACATGAAGACGCAGAGGCGCGTCGGGGAGATTTGCTACAGCTTGAACAGATTGCGACCGGCTATCCATCACGGGAACGTTTTTTGACCGAACTGACGCTCGATCCGCCAGATGCAACAAGCGGGCAAGCCGGTGTTCCCTTGAAAGATGAAGACTACCTTATTCTCTCCACAATCCATTCGGCAAAGGGGCAGGAATGGAAGTCTGTCTTTGTCCTGAATGCCGTTGACGGATGCATCCCCTCCGATTTGGGTACGGGGACAAGCGAGGAAATCGAAGAGGAGCGACGGCTTCTCTACGTGGCAATGACGCGAGCCAAAGACAGCCTGACACTGGGTGTCCCGCTACGTTTCTATGTCACTCAACAAACTCGCAATGGAGATCGCCACCTTTATGCCACACGAACACGGTTCATTCCAAAGGAAATCCTCAACAACTTCGATCCGGAATATTGGTCCCCCGCGCCACTCCACCCTTCGGCCGCCGTGCCAGCACCGGCGCCGATAGATGTGTCAGCGCGCATGCGGGGAATGTGGGGCTAGGCAAAGCCGAAAGGGAGAAAGGCCCTTAGCGGACATTGGTGCAGCCCGCAGCGAATGGCGGGGTTGCAGCTTATTTTGTTGAAAAACTCCAAGCTGGGGCAGAGCATGGATAAATCGGAGAGCAACGTTCTTCCCATAACGCAATGGGCCGAAAATAGCGAACATTTCGGCGGCGACTGAGAACAGCATTCTGGATTCGAGGTGTCGTCGGGCGGGCATTCGAGTTTTTCAACAGAATAAGCCCAAAGTGCCGAATGCTGCGCATGGTTCGAAGGAGCAGGATGCCTGCTGAGCCGACATTGCGGGTTAGGACCTTGCCGTTGCCCTACAGACCTCATGTCAGAAATACCGCTCAGTTCTAGGAGTATATCTCCCCGCCCATCTGGGTTGTAGATTTGGTTCTAAGCGAGGCGGCTCTTCAACAGATCACCCGATTTAAGAAGGATCGGGTGGCCTACCATCGAAAATGCTGTGTTTATCTGCTTCAGAGCCCGGAGCGTTTCCTGATGGATGTTGCTCGTCTCGATACTTTCTGCGAGCCCCTCGCGCAGGCGGCCGATGTGGCTGCGTTGCAGTTTCTGTTCTACTTTGCGCACCTTCTCCTTTGCCGCCACAAGCGCGCGAGCCTCGGCCGGGTTCTGGTTCATCATCACATTCAAGGCGAGTTGCACGTTGCTGTGAACACGGTCCGTAAAATCGCGAATTTCATCGCGGCCCTGTGGCGAGAATTGAAGCTTCTGCATATCCAGACGCTTGGCGAGGTCCAGCATGATCCGTGCAATGGCATCTGATGCGGAATCGAGGCTGGATGAAATCGACGCAAGCTCCAGTGACCGACGGCTCAGACCCTCGTCCATGCCCTTCTGCCCAAGGCGTGCAAGATAGAGTTTGATATCCAAGTGTGTATTTTTGACCGCCTTATCCTGATCCGCGATCATGCTGGCGGTGGCACTGTCCCATTGGTCATAGAGGGGTTCGACCGCGATCAGCATCTGTTCAATCTTTTGGCCCATCCCAAGCAGTTCTCGCGCGGCGCAGTCAATCGCGCGCTGCGGTCGGTCCAGAAGGGCGGGATCAAGCGCGCTGGCGACTTTCAGAGCGCCGTTCGAGGTGGGTTTTTCGGCCATGAGATAGGACAGAGCGGCCGTTATTGGCCGCACAAACGGGAGCGCCGCAAGCGCCAGAAGCAAGTTGAAGGCAAGGTGTAGATTGATAGATTGTCGGGCGGGCGTCGCGCCAAGTTGTTTCAACAAATCCGGCATCGTCGCAATCAAGAGGACTGCTAGCACGGCACCGCCACCACGCAGGATCAAATTACCCATGACCATCCGCCGTACAGCAAGTGGTGCGGTATAAGTCAGCAGGAATGCGATCAATCCCCCGCCCAGGTTAGCCCCCAGGATCATTGTGGCGGCTGCAGGGGGTGGCAATATGGACTGTCCCGCCAGCGTTACAAACAGCAAAACCGCCGCAACACTTGAGTGAACCCCCCAAGCGAACACAGCGCCGATGACAAAGGCCGTCAGCAAATCGCGGCCGAGATAGGCCATGACGGCTTGCGTGCCAGGATTGGATATCATCGGTTCGGTCGCGCCGCGGATCATGTCCAGCGACACGAAGATCAGCGCTAGCCCGATCATGATCCGGCCAACCTGCCGCGTATTGCTGCCTTCGCCGCGCAGAAAAACCGTGACCCCGATAACAAGCAACAACGGGATCAGGATTGGTTGCCGCACCATCAAGAGCTGTGTCACAACCGCTGATCCCACATCGGCGCCCAGCATGATCGCCAGGCCGGTCGCCGTCGCAAGGCCGCCCTTAGTCACAAAGTTGGACACCAGAACGGCAACTGCGGTGGAGCTTTGCAATAGCACAGCTGCCCCCATTCCAGTTCCCGCCGCAAGCAGGCGGTTCTTGGCGGAATGACGCAGCCAGATGCGCATAGGCGCTGCATATCCCCGCTCGACCCCGGTGCGCACCAAGCGCACAGCCCAAATCAAGAGGGCTGCGGCCCCCGCGATATGGACAAGGATTTGAATGGCGTGCGGATCGTTCACCGGGCGTACTTTCTTTCAGATTGCGGTATCAGAAGGGAAATGGACCTGATCCGGCCACTGGCCCGATACGGATCGTTTGAAACCCTACATCCCACCGATGCAGCAGGCAGCCGTCTTCTTGGGTCATGTATCCAACGGGCGCGTCTGGGCGGCGATCATAGGCGAACGTACTGCAGGGCGATGGGGACGAGATGGCAACGTGCCCCACCAAATCGCTGACCATCATATTGTGGATATGGCCGCAGACGATGCGTAACGCGCCGGAATAGTCGGCCAAGACATCCTGCAAGGCATCCCGGTTGGTCAACCCGATATCGTCCATAAATCCAATGCCGCAGGCAAAGGGGGGATGGTGCAACGCCAAAAGCACTGGCGCGCCACCCGTCTCGGACAATGCGTCTTGCAGGAAAGTGAGGCAGTCTGACGACAGCGTTCCCAGCCCGTGTCCTTCGACCAGGGTATCAAGTCCGATCAGATGGATGTCACCTACCTTGCGGCTCCAGTTCAGCAGGCCACTTGCAGGAAGACCTTCCGCAAATGCGTTCCGCATCGGGTCGCGGGCATCATGGTTTCCCGGGATGACATAGGTTGGCAGATCCAGAGGCGCGACGAGCGCTTTGAACCGTGCATAGCTTTCGGCACTACCGTCGTCGCTCAAGTCGCCACTGACCAGCAACCCATCAACCGGCCCGATCTGATCGCGGATGCCGCTAATCCGCTTAACCAATTGCGCCAAGGCGCCCGCAGAGTCCAGCCGCCCCGACACCAGCGCGCCGTCGGGCACGATATGTGTGTCGGAGATATGTAGTATCACCGTCATTTGATCCCTGCGCGCAGGAACGCCTGGACGAACTGACGCTGGAAGATCAGGAAGGCGATCAGCAAGGGGGCAATGGACATCAGCGTTGCGGCAGAAATGATGCTGATGTCGACGCCATTTTCCGGCGCACCAAAGATTGACAGACCGACCGTCAGCGGCCGTGTCTCGGGCGAGTTGGTCACGATCAGCGGCCACAGGAAGTTATTCCAATGGGTTGAAACGGACACCAGCGCGTAGGCCAGATAAGTGGGTTTCGCCAAAGGCACATAGACCCGCCACAAGATACCCAACAACCCGCAGCCCTCGATGCGCGCGGCCTCGTGCAACTCTATGGGGACGCCCTTGAACGCCTGTCGCATCAGGAAGATGCCGAACGCGCTTGCCATATAGGGCATGCCGACGCCAAGGATCGTATCGAACAGCCCAAGGCGCGAGATCATCGCGTAGTTTTCCACGATCAGGACTTCGGGCAGGATGAAGAGCTGCATCAGCACCAGAATGAATACGTAGTCTTTGCCGGGGAACTGCAGCTGCGCAAAGGCAAAACCTGCCAGTGTCGTCAGAATGAACTGTCCGATCAGGATCACGGTCACCAGCATGAAGGTGTTCATAAAATATTTCAGCCATGGCGCGCCGTTCCACGCCACACGAAAGTTTTCGAACGTCCAAGGAGAAAACAGTTTCAGGTTGACCGCATCGGAGGTCGAATGGGTGGCAGCCCAAAAGGCGAACAGCAGCGGGGCAATCCAGATGATAGCCAGCAGGATCGCACCAAAGCTGTCCATGAATTTGGTGAGGCTCTTCATTGGTAATGCGTCCTTTTATCAAGGTAGAAGAACTGCACCGCCGCCACGATCCCGAGCACAGCGATCACCATGATGGTCATGGCCGCCGCACTTGGCGCATCGAAGAAGGCAAATGCCATCTCCCAAATGTAATAGAGGATCAGTTTGGATGCGTCGGACGGACCACCCTTGGTAAGGATAAACAGGTGGTCGATCAGCTTGACAGAGTTGATCATGGCGTTCACCGCGATGAACAGCGTCGTGGGCATCAACAGCGGCAGCACGATGCGGCGCGTATAGGTCCAGCGACTGGCGCCTTCGATGTCGGCGGCTTCCTTGAGGTCCTCGGGGATCGTCTGCAACGCGGCGAGGTAGAAGATCATGAAGAACCCGGCCTCTTTCCAGATCGTCACGATGATGATGGCCCACAGTGCCGTTTCCGGCTGGCCCAACCAATTGACGGAGGGCAGGCCAAATAGGCTGCCGATCTGGTCCAGCACGCCAAGGCCGGGCGTGTAGAAAAACAGCCACAGGTTCGCGGCGGCGATCATCGGCAGAACAGTTGGTGTGAAATAGGCAGTGCGCACAAATCCGCGCGCGGAAATCTTGGAATTTGCCCATAGCGCCATCGACAGTGCAATAAAGATCGACACTGGGATTGTGACCCCCGCGTAGAGCAGGTTGTTCTTGACCACGAGCCAGAATGTTGGATCCGCGAAGAGCTCGGCGTAGTTTTCAGTGCCGACGAACTCCGTCGGGTTCCGGCGGGTGCCGCGTGAAAACAGGCTCGACCATAGGGTCGCGATCGAGGGGTAAAACGCAAAAAGCGTTAGCAGGACGGCAGCGGGCGACAGCAAAATCCAGCCATAAATGGCCTGCCTGCGGCGTTCGAGGTTGGCATGGGCTGGCATGGCGCGGCTCCGGGTTTTGGGAAAGGACGGGCCGACACGTGACGCGCATCGGCCCATCCGGTTTGTTACTGGTAGTCGCTCAGCAGGCGCACGGCGGCAGCTTGTGCTTCGGCCAGAGCGTCAGCCGGCTCTTTCGCGCCGGTCAATGCGGATTGGATTGCATTGTTCAGGCCATCTCGCACACGGGCTGTTTCGAAAGTCGAGAACTCGGCCACAGCGTTTTCCAGCTGGTTGCGTGCCACGAGAGCAGGCGGGAATTCGGCGGTATAGGCCTCAAGCGCCTCGGTCTCGTAGGAGGCAGGCGACACGCCCATGTAGCCTGTACCGATAGACCATGCAGCCGCCTGTTCAGGCGAAGTCATGAATTGCATCAGCTTAAGCGCAGCCGCGCGTTCTTCATCCGACGTCTCCTTGAACAGGTAGAAGTTGCCACCCCCAGTGGGTGACCCTTTGCGTACATTGGCGGGCAATTCCGCCACACCAAAATCAAAGCTGGCGCCGTTCTTCACCGCTGTCAGATTGCCGGTGGAATGCCACATCATCGCGGTCTGACCCTCAAGAAACGCCTGACGCAGCGTGCCCCACTCGACCGTGCCAGTGGGCATGATGCCATGCTCAGTCGAAAGCGATTTCCAGAATTCCAGTGTTTCCACAACAGATGGATCGTCGAAATGGGTTGTCAGGCCATCGCCCGACATCACCTCTTTGCCGTTCTGGATCGCAAGCGCCTGGAACATCCAGTAGGGATAGCCAGTTGACGGGATCATCAGGCCATACGTGTCGCCCTGGGTCAGGGCCTTGCCCATCTCGATCATTTCGTCCCAAGTTGTCGGCGGTGCCTCAGGGTCTAGCCCGGCTGCGCGGAACAGGTCCTTGTTGTAGTAGGCCACGATGGTGGAGCGCTGAAACGGGATGCCCCATGTCTTGCCTTCGATCAAACTATTAGCCATGAGCGCAGGATAGAAACTGCTGAGCCATGCCTTGTCGGCGTCTGAGGTGGCGACGTCCTCAAACGGGATGATCAATTCCTGTTCGATTAGGTCATAGGCATCGATGGAGAACATCACCGCCAGTTGCGCGGGCTCGCCAGAGGCAAGCGCCGACAGCGCCCGCACGCGGGTGTCATCGTAGTTGCCCGAATAGATCGCATTGACCTTGATATCTGGGTTTGCGGCCTCGAAATCAGCTACGATGCCATCAACGACTTCGGTCAATGCACCACCGACAGCAATCGGGTAGTACATCGTCAGTTCTGTTTCAGCACTTGCAGGGGCGGTAAGACCAACTGCCATGGCCGTGGCCAGCCCCAATCCTGTTGTCGAAAATAGTTTCATCTCTCTCTCCCTTGGTTTTGGTAGTGGTAGTGTTTGCCGGGCGATCACTTAGCCCGCCATCCGTTGTCCCGCCGCGTCAAAGACGTGCAGATTTTCGTCGTGAAAAGTGATGTCGATCTCGTTTCCCTCAGCCATCATCGACAGGCCCGGCTTCAGAACGCACAGCCCCGCCGCCCCTGCGTGATCCAGCCCGATCAACGTCTCTGCGCCCAGAAATTCGCTCTCGTTGACCGTGCAGCTCAGCCGCCCTTCGCCCTTTGGGACAATTTGGATATTCTCGGCTCTTATCCCGATGGTCTTGTCCTCGCCGAAACCGCTTAAAACGGTTGATTTCAACAAGGCCATTGGCGGCGCGCCGACAAACTCAGCCACAAAGGTATTGTTTGGCCTGCTGTACAGGTCCTCTGGCGCGCCAACCTGCTGGATATGGCCGTCTTTCATCAGGACAACAGTATCGGCCATGCTCATGGCTTCGGTCTGATCGTGCGTGACGTAGACCACGGTAATGCCCAGATCACGCTGCAGTTTTTTGATGTCCTTGCGCACGGCGTTGCGCAATTTCGCATCGAGGTTGGACAGAGGTTCATCCATCAGACACAGGCGTTGCCCGGCTACAATCGCACGGGCCAAGGCGACACGCTGGCGCTGACCACCGGACAACTCGCCCGGCTTGCGATCCTCAAGGCCGAGCAGCCCGGTGATCTCCAACG
This sequence comes from uncultured Boseongicola sp., assembly GCF_937988555.1. Lineage (NCBI taxonomy): Bacteria > Pseudomonadati > Pseudomonadota > Alphaproteobacteria > Rhodobacterales > Paracoccaceae > Boseongicola > uncultured Boseongicola sp. The sequence continues at coordinate 8,490 of NZ_CALJXO010000067.1, forward strand.
CGCGGTGAAGCTTCTCCAGCCGCTCTTTCTTTGGGACACGACGGACTTTCAAACCGAACACAACATTTTCGGCAACGGACAGATGCGGGAACAACGCATAAGACTGAAACACCATCGACAAGTTCCGGTCAGAGGCGGCGCTTGTCGTCACGTCTTTGCCATCGATCACGATCTTGCCTTCGTCGGGCAATTCTAGCCCCGCCAAAAGGCGCAGCGTCGTCGACTTTCCACACCCCGACGGGCCCAGAAGCGCGGTAAAGCTGCCCTCGGGAATATCCAGCGAGATGCCTTCGACGCCCAACTGGCCGTTCCAACGCTTTCCCACGCCGTCGAGTTTCACAAACGGTGTTGTTGTCATGTTGCATGTCCTTCAGCCACAAGTAGCCTGTCGTTGATTTTTGTCAGCAAAGGCGCGAATTGATCGCCCGGCCGTCGGTCAATGATGATCCGGTCCATGTCGGCAATATTTCCGCCCAATGCCGGGGCCTGACGTCCGAATTTTGAACCATCGATCACCAGGAGGGACTGCTGCGCGTTTTCGCAAATCTTTTGTGTCGCGCGCACTTCGGTTGTGTGGAATTCCAGCAGGCCACCATCGTCAGCAATCCCGGCAGCCCCAAAGACCGCGAAATCAGCCCGGAACCGTCCAAAGAAATCCAGGACTTCGTTCCCCAGAATATCGCGATCCGGCAAACGAACTTCGCCGCCGGGCAAGATGATCCGGTTAGAGACTTCCTCGCTCAGCGCCATCGCCGCACTCAGGTTGTTGGTGATGACTGTCAGCCCCTTTCGGCGGCGCAGAGACTGCGCAACGCTGAGCGGGGTTGAACCAATGGAGATAAACAAAGTAGATCCATCGGGTATCAGATTGGCGGTGGCCTCGCCAATGGCGCGCTTGCCCATCAGGTTCGTGCTCGCACGCTGATCGAATGGCGTGTTCAGAAATTCTTCGCTCAATTCGACGCGACCATGGACGCGGTGCAGCATGTCGCCTTCGCACAAGGCATCCACATCACGACGGATCGTCTGCATCGACACGTCAAATCGTTCTGCCAGCGAGCCCACAGTTACCGCGCCCTGCTCCAATACAAGAGCTGAGATTGCTTCGCGCCGTCTGTGCTTCTTTGATGACATCCCGCCCCCGAACCTCAGTCTTCCGTGACGTTAGTAGGTGAAAAGCAACAAAACAACATTATAATTTTGTAGTTCTCGGCTGATTACCAACAAAATGAGGCGAGAGTGCTGAAAATATGGGTAAAATATGAAACCAGAATATCCATGTTTTGTTGTTTTGTTGTTTTTACTTTCGCTTGAGGTATTTTTCTTTAAGGTGCTCCCCAGTGGGAGATCAGGGAACGAAGTGAGGAAGAATGCTGACAACGCAGACGATTTTTGATCGCTACCAGGAGGTCCGTGCGCGGTTTCCACAGGTGAGCGCTCGCAAGAAATCACTTGAGATCCGGTCATTGCTGGACATTGCAGATCAGGTCGACGCGTTTGTTTTCGATGCATTTGGCGTGCTGAATGTGGGCGAGACGATGATCCCCGGTGCGGACATAAGGCTGGATCAGTTGCGCGAACGTGGCTGTGCCATTCGCATTCTAACCAATGCGGCCAGTTACGACCGCAGCGGCACCATCGCAAAGTTCAAGCGCCTCGGGCTTCGCCTTGAGGACGACGAAATCATCACCAGCCGAGAGGCCGCACTTCGAAATCTGGATCAGGGACATTGGGGTGTCATTGCCTCTGACAACGATCCGCTTAGCGATCTACCCGATACTGTGACGCGCTTGAGAGAAACCCCAGAGGATTATGACAAGGTCGATCAATTCCT
>NZ_CALJXO010000068.1:0-2584 GCF_937988555.1 uncultured Boseongicola sp.
TAACTGCGCTGTCGCATTGGTGAGCATAGGGGCCGTTATGCTGAGTATTACAATTTAAATCCGTCAAGCCTCAAAAAGAGCCTTCTGCCTTGCGTTTTCAGGTAGCTCAGAGGTCACGTGAGCATCCCATATCCTCGATAGATGCTTGGAACAACGCACGGGCCAGCGCTTCAATCCGGCCAAGGCTATGAAGATGCTCAGTCCATCTTTCAGGAATGGCACCGCGACCATACCGGGCACCCGCCAACTGGCCTGTTACAGCACCGACGCTGTCAGCATCGTCGCCAAGATTCACCGCTTTGATCAATGCGTCTTCGAACGAAGACGTCGTGTCGACCGCCCAAAGGGCTGCTTCCAATGTATGAACCACGAAGCCTGAAGAGCGGATGCTATCGCGGCTCCTCGCTGACCAGTCTTCATTCACGATCAACTGCACATCTTCCGGCCAAGACGAGTTCTTCGTCACACGTAGGGAGCGCGCCCAAGGTGAACCCTCAATCAGCGCCGCGAGCATAGCAGCCAAATACTCACATGCCCCGGCAGAGATCTCAGAGTAATGCGTCGTGCGACTTTGGAAGTCAGCCGTCCGACGAACCTCGACAGGATTGTTCCAATGTCGGATAGCGACCGGTGCCAAGCGCATCGCAGCACCATTGCCGTCCGACTTCTGCCGCGTCTCGGGTGCCAGAAGTTCTCCTGTCCGATGGAAGTTGCCAAGCACACGTAGAGTGTTCTGGCCGATGCCAACGCAGACGCCGGTGCTTGTATTCTCGCCATCACTAGCCCAACGGCAGAACCGCTCAAGCAAATCCTTAGCATCAATTTCGGGATGCTCGATAAGGCTATCGCCGAGACAAAGAGCCATAGCTGTATCGTCCGTCCAAGCGCCCGCTGGCAGATTGAAATTTCCTCCTGAACGCAACTCGGACACAGGTTCGAACGTATCGCGGCGATGGAACTCAACCGGTGCGCCAAGCGCCTCGCCAACTGCGAGGCCGACAAGCGCGCCCAAAGCGCGATCTTCTTGTTGGGTAAAGCTATTCACAATGCTCTCCACTACCAGGTATATTACTGGTTTCGATACGTCAAAATCACCCAACAGAATCATCAGAAAGCTTTTTGAATGCGCCCACTGTTAAGCCCAGACGCTATCCACCCCGCCATCAACGATGCAGTCAGCGCGTATCACAGCGACATTGTGCAAGAGGTCAGCCAAGCGGTAGCCGCGAATAGTGTTGTCGTCGTCGGCATGAAACAAAACCCCGTCGTCAAAAAGGCACGCAAATCCCTGCAAGAGGCAGGAATTGAATTCACCTACCTGGAATATGGCAGCTACACTTCACAGTGGCACAAACGACTGGCACTCAAGATGTGGTCGGGCTGGGCAACCTTCCCAATGATTTTCGTCGATCAAACGCTCATTGGTGGCAATGCGGAACTACAGGCGCTTCTCAAAAGCCCCGATGGGAAATTGCCGTCATTGAAACGCGTTTGATTGCCGCAAGCCATTGCTCCCTGACAACGCCCGTTGTGGACCTGCCCGGCTCAGTAGCCATGTAAAGTGTCAAAACGGTTTTTCATCTGATCCCGGGTCCCATTCAGCATGCAGTTCATGTTGTGAATAAACAAATTGGCGATCAGCGTGTTTTCAGTTTCCACGGTGCTGGCGGAATGCGGGCTGATAAGCACGTTGGGGAGATCCCAAAGCGGACTTTCGGGTGCAAGCGGCTCGACGTTGTCACATTAACTTTTCTAAGTCAAAATATCGAAGTTTTTCAAGAATGCGTGTTGCTGGTTTTCAATGACTTACGAGATTTCAAGTTCTATCAAAAAAACGAAATCTGTGGATTACTGAGTTAATGTGACAACGCCGCGGGCGGTGCGCGACGTGGCAGACCGCATGCGGCTTAGAACTAAACAACGGGTTGCTCCAAACGGACGACGGAGCGGCGGTGGTCTCTTTGATCGGGGACACATCCATCACATCCTGACCAATCCTATCTATGCGGGGCGCATCCGTCATCGGACAAAGGTCTATGACGGTCAGCATGCACCGATCATTGATCCAGACGTCTGGGACGAAGTGCAGCGACGGTTACAGGACAAGGCTGCAAAACGGCGAAGTGGACGAGGTGCGACGAACCGGCGTCACGCCGTTACCTCGCCTCTCGCCGGGAAAGTCTTTGATGAGACAGGGGATCGGCTCACGCCGACCCATTCAAAGACCTCGACCGGTAAGAGGTTACGGTATTACGTCTCAAGGCGCCTAATCCAGAAGAGTGGTGACAGGCAGCAGGCGGGGTGGCGATTGCCCGCCTCTGATCTGGAGGACCTTGTTGCAGGCAAGGTCAGGGACCAGCTGGATGATGCGTCGCTGGTTACTCGCAAGGCAGAAGGTCAATGCGCAGGACTTCCTGAAGCGCCATCGATGCATGAAGCCCTTAACAGAGAAGATCATCGGTCGTTGCTCAACCTCGTTGAACGGATAGATCTGGAACAGGGCCAGATCACCATTGCTCTGGATGCAGATAGAGTTGGCACCTGGGCTGGAGCCGACATCAAGACCGCTGATCCCAAAGGGCTG
>NZ_CALJXO010000069.1:0-3082 GCF_937988555.1 uncultured Boseongicola sp.
GAAGCGACATCTTACCTGCCTTTGAATAGACCACCAAGGATGCCGCGCACAATGCGTCGCCCCGTTGTTCCCTTCAACTCTTTGACAACCATCTTTGTCAAAACATCACCAAACCCACCGCTGGACCGCTTATCTTTCCGCGAGGTCGATTTTCCGACCCTTTCGCTGTCATAGCGACGCCCGGCTTTGAACTCGCGCTCGGCGTCTTTGGCCTCAACCTCAAGGCGCTCGGCTTTTTCGGCTTCTTCTGCTGCGTCGGCGGCGCGGCCGCGCAAAATCTCGTAGGCGCTGTCCCGGTCCTTGAGCGCCTCGTATTTTCCGGCAATCGGCGAACTATTGATGACGTCCTGCCTTTGTGCCGCAGTGATCGGGCCAAGCTGGGACGATGGTGGGCGGATCAAGGTGCGCTCGACTACGCCTGGCGCGCCCTTGGATTGCAGCATTGAAGTGACTGCCTCGCCTACGCCCACTTCGCGGATCGCGTCTTCGGTCGAGAACCGCGGATTGTCGCGGTAGGTTTGCGACGCCTGCTTCAATTGCTTACGGTCCTTGGCTGTGAACGCGCGAAGGGCGTGTTGGATGCGATTGCCAAGCTGACCGAGAATGTCTTCCGGCACGTCAGCCGGGTTCTGCGTCACGAAGTAGACCCCGACACCTTTCGAACGGATCAGTCGTGCCACTTGCTCGACCTTGTCGACCAACGCTTTGGGCGCATCGTCGAACAACAGGTGCGCTTCATCAAAGAAGAAAACGAGGCGTGGCTTGTCTGGGTCGCCAACCTCGGGAAGTTCTTCAAACAGTTCCGACAACAGCCACAAAAGCGATGTCGCATACAGCCGGGGCGCGCTCATAAGTTTGTCGGCAGCAAGGATATTGATCCGTCCGCGCCCATCGGGGTCGGTCCGCATAATGTCGGTCAGCTCAAGCGCTGGTTCTCCAAAAAACTGCGCGCCACCTTGGTTTTCCAACACCAAAAGTTGTCGCTGGATGGCGCCGATCGAAGCGGTCGAGATATTGCCATAGCGGAGCGACAGCTCACTTTTGTTTTTGCCAAGCCAGACAAGCATGGCCTGTAGGTCTTTCAGATCAAGAAGTGGCATCCCGTCTTCATCCGCGACCCGGACTGCAATGTTCAGAACGCCTTCTTGCGCGTTGGTCAGTTCCAACAGGCGCGACAGTAAAAGCGGGCCCATTTCGCTGACGGTTGTGCGAATCGGATGGCCTTGTTGCCCGAAAAGATCCCAAAACGTAACTGGGAAGGCCTCATAGGCGTAGTCCTCAAAGCCGATCGTTCCGGCGCGCTCGGTGAAGGCATCGTGCAGTTTGAACGCTTCGGAACCTGCTCGCGCAATACCCGAAAGGTCCCCTTTGACGTCCGACAAAAACACCGGCACGCCCGCCGAGGCAAAGCCTTCCGCCATGATTTGCAGGGTTACGGTCTTGCCAGTGCCCGTCGCGCCCGCCACCAGCCCATGTCGGTTTGCGTATTTCAGCAAGAGACCCTGGTGAACTGCGTAGTCTTTGCCGCCGCCGCCCATGAAAATCGTTTCTGACACCTGTTGCCCTCGCTTCGATCTTTACCTTCGCGCGCAGAATAACTTGTTGACCTTTATGTGCCAGAGTTAACCTGTTCCAAAAACGCTACCGTCGTCTTTAGAACACTTCCTCCCTGTCGACTGGCCGCGCTTTTTAAACGCGGCCTCCCCCCCAACGCGAGGGCTGCCAAAAAGTGAACACAAGACTGTTGACGCAGTCATACGGCTACAATAGCTTGCGGGCAATTAATAAGCTGGCCAGTCCGGCAGGGAGAAATGAAAAGCAGGGTCTGGTTTAAGGGCCCTGTTTTTTATTGCGCCGATGGCAAGTTGCGCAGCGCTGACATTGAATGTGATGGCAAAGGATTGCCGCTGCGCTTTCAGACCGCTGACACGCTTGGGCTGGCGTGCTAAGGGGCGCTTACACGCATTCGAATTCATGGGAGAAAACATGACGAACGTATTGAAAGTTTTATGTTTTGCGCTGGGACTGGGCTTTTTCGGCGCAGCCTTCGCACAATCAGCTGACACGCCAGATGGTGAGAGCGCACCAACCGAAGCAGAAGTCGAAACACCAAGCGAGCCGACACCCGGACAAACCTTTGTCGCTGGGACATTCTCGGATTGGGAGTTGCGGTGCTTGCGACTTGAAAGCGGCGCGGACCGTTGCCAGATGTACCAACTTCTGATCGATGGGACCGGTCAGGCTGTGGCCGAAGTGAACTTCTTTGCAATCCCGCCCGGTGGACCGGCTGAGGCAGGTGCTTCACTGATAACACCGCTAGAAACGCTTTTGACAGCAGACCTGCGGCTTGCGGTGGATTTAGGCGAGATACGCCGCTATCCGTACAGCTTTTGCACAACTGAAGGGTGCGTGGCGCGGCTTGGCTTCACGCCCGAGGAAATCGCGGAGTTTAAGCGCGGTGTGACAGGCAAAGTGACGATTGTTCCCGCCCTGGCGCCAGATCAGACCGTTGATCTGACAATGTCACTGTCGGGCTTCACCGCAGCTTACAACGATCTTCGCACGCGCGCAGGTCTTTGATACCGGCGTCGGGGGCGATCAAGTCCCCGACATCCGCCGGATCGCGCCAACAAGCTGCGCGGTCGAACCGTCTTTTCCTTCTGTTCCAACTTCGCCTGCGACGACAGGCTCAAGCGCTTTGGCAAGCTCTTTGCCAAGCTCGACGCCCCATTGGTCAAAAGAATTGATACCTAAAATCGCGCCTTCCACGAAGACACGATGCTCGTACAGCGCTACGATCTGACCCAGAACAAACGGCGTCAACTTGGGATAAACAAGTGTCGTTGAGGGGCGATTTCCTGGGAAGACGCGGTGTGCCGCTTGTCGTTCCAGTTCGGCCCCTTCAAATGAACCTGACACAATGGCCCGGGCTTCATCCATTGAGCGACCCCGCATCAAGGCCTCGGATTGAGCAAGGCAGTTGGCGACCAAAAGCCGGTGTTGATGGGCCAGATCGTCCTCGAATCCCTCGGCTCCAACCATAAACTCACACGGCACAACGCGCGTACCCTGATGGATCAAT
>NZ_CALJXO010000070.1:0-21564 GCF_937988555.1 uncultured Boseongicola sp.
ACAATGACGGTATGGCCTGCGATATGGTTGACGCTGAAGCTGGCTTTTGTGACGACCGCTATTTTGCTTGCCGTGGCGTTGCCTTTGGCGTGGTGGCTGACAACGACACGCTCGAAGGTGCGACCTGTTGTCGAAGCGATCACGACGCTGCCTTTGGTTTTGCCGCCGACTGTGCTTGGCTTTTATTTGTTGATCCTGATGAGCCCTACAGCGCCGTTTGGGGCGCTTTGGTTAAGCGTTACAGGCGACACGCTGACGTTTTCGTTCACCGGCTTGGTGATTGCGTCTTTGGTGTATTCGCTGCCGTTTGCGGTGCAGCCGTTGCAGACGGCGTTCGCGTCCGTGCCGCGGCCCACGATGGATGCGGCAAGGACGCTTGGTGCGACACCGCGGGATGCGTTCTTGACGATTGCTTTGCCGCTTGCGCGCCGGGGGTTTTTGACGGCCGGGGTTTTGACTTTTGCTCATACCGTGGGCGAGTTCGGAGTTGTGCTTATGGTCGGCGGAAACATACCGGGGCGCACACGGGTGATTTCGATAGAGATTTTTACCGCTGTTGAGACCCTAGATTATGCCACTGCACATCTTTTGTCGCTTGGGCTTTTGGTGTTTTCGTTCTGCGTTTTGATGCTTGTCTATGTGTTCAACCGGCGGGGGGGCGTGCGCGTTGCCTGACCGCCTGCATTTCCGACTGAAGTTGAAGCGCGGGCGTTTGTTCACGCTGGACGTCGAGGAAAGCTTGCCGTTGCAAGGGGTGACCGCGATCACCGGACCGTCGGGCAGCGGGAAGACATCACTTTTGCGCGCGCTTGCGGGGTTGGACTTGGACGTTTCAGGCGAGCGGCGTGTGTCGTTTTGCAATGCCGACTGGGACGGGCCGGGGGGGCATTTGCCCGCCCATGAGCGGCGAATCGGCTTTGTCTTTCAGGACCCCAACCTGTTTCCGCATCTGAGCGTTGCGGGCAACATTGGTTATGGCGCCAAGCGGCGGCAGGTTACGTCGTTTGATGCGATTGTCGACGCGCTTGATCTGGGGCCTTTGCTGGACCGGGGGATCGAAGGGCTGTCGGGGGGCGAAGCGCGCCGTGTGGGCTTGGCACGAGCTTTGGCGTCCAATCCGGCAGTGCTGTTTCTGGATGAGCCGATGACCGGTCTGGACAGCCAGCGCAAGTCCGAGTTCCTGCCTTACATCGCGCGCGCGGTGTCGCAAGCGCGCGTGCCTGCCCTTTATGTGAGCCATGCCAGCGACGAGATCGTAACCCTTGCCGACCGCGTTCTGGAACTTGGCGCAGGTCATATCACGGGATGGCGCACGGCGCCTATGCGATTGAACGCGCATGTAGTGGCCGAGACCAGTCCCGGCGTGGAGGTGCGTCTTGACGGCGCCGATGCGGACGGGCCGGGGGCGTCGATCCCTTTGGCGTTGCGTGCCTTGCCAGGAGAAGCAATCGGGATAGGGCTTCCTGTCGAGAGCGTTCACTTCAGTTTGCATCATCCGGGCGCGGGCTCGGCCATTATGGTCTTGCCGGTGACTGTGACGCGGCCTGCGGGCGCACGAGGACAGGCGGTTATCGATGTGCTTGGACAGTCCGTCACGGTGCCAGGCGTGGTGCGCGTTCCGAATGCAACGACGCTTTGGATGTCGATTTTGCGCGTGCTTCCACGCCCTATGGCGGGCGATTCGCGAACATAAGCGGAATTCCGCCCATCAATGAGCCGCTTTGGTTTCTATTGGTGCTTTGACGAAAACACTGACTGACCCGGCCTTCGCGACATAATTGCGCCCAATTGGGGACATGACGGATTTGTGAGTGTTTCTAATAACGGGACAATCAAGCTGGTGACTGGGAAGGACTTTTTCGTAGGGGATCCGTGTAGCGTGTTCGTTCCCTTAAGTTTTCCAGCTCCGGACAGTGTTTCTGTTTTGACATCAATAGCTTGATACATTGCCTTAAGCGCGTGCCGCATTTCGGATCGCGCATTGTGTGGTGGCGCCCTGAGTGCCCCAATGTGGCCGTTTTTGCTTTGGTCTTCAGGGCGGAAAGGATAACTTTTCCTTACCTCGCTGGGGGGTAGTGATGCGGCATGGGGGTGCCGCGCATGGCTTGCAGGACGTTCCTGCAGGTTGGGTATCGAGTGCTGCCGGTTGGCGGCGGGGATCGGTGCTCCCTGTGTGATTATTCGCCCTGTTGCCGGGCACCACGGGGATACACGCATCGATTCCCGTCACTTAACTCAATCGGTTGTTGCGAAGACCTGAGGACACCCCTCAGCGAGGATTCGTACAATGACGATTTCACCGATTACACCATGTTTTACGCCGGGCACGTTGATTGCCACGGATTGCGGTCCTGTGCCAGTCGAAGCGCTTCGCCAGGGGGACCGCATCGTTACGCGCGACAACGGCCTGCGCCGGGTGCATTGGACCGGCAGGCGCGATGTGGATTATTCGGAACTGGCATTTGAGCCCGAGTTGGCGCCGGTCCTTGTGCGAGCAGGGGCCTTAGGGAACGGCCGGCCATACCGCGATATGATGGTCAGCCCGTCGCACCGATTTCTGATCTCGCAGGAGCAGTCGTTTCTTGCGATTGACGGCGACGAGGCCTTGGTCGCGGCACGTCATCTTATGGACGGGCGCATGGTGCGGTCAGCGGCCACCTTGGGGGTGAGTTACATTCATCTCTTGTGCGATGCGCATCAGGTGATCCTGGCGGATGGGGCGTGGACCGAGACGTTTCACCCCGATGATCAGCTCATGCGGGCACTTGGAAATTCCCAGCGGCGTGAAATATTGGATCTGTTCCCCGAGGTCGAAACCATCGGGGCTGCAACGCGGTTTCCGGCCGCGCGGGATGTAATCAAAGGGCTTTGACGTCTTCGCTTAACGCTCGGGGATGAGGCCTCGGGGGCTGAAGCGCAGGACCAGAAGTAGGATCAGGCCCATCGTCAACAAGCGCATGTGTGCGGCACTTTCCAACAGGTGAGCTTTCAGCCAGTAGCCGTCGGCCATTCCGGAGGTAATGAATTGGATGAAGGTGAGGCCAAAGGGCTCCACCATGACCCAGAGGTACCAGATGAGAAAACCGCCAAGGACCGAACCGAAGTTGTTCCCCGAGCCTCCGACGATGACCATGACCCAGATGAGAAACGTGAAGCGCAGCGGCTGGTAGGTCCCGGGTGTGAGTTGTCCGTCGAGCGTGGCCATCATCGCGCCTGCAAGTCCGCAAACGGCCGAGCCAAGGATGAAGATTTGCAGGTGCCGCGCGGTGACGTCCTTGCCCATGGCTTCGGCCGCGTCTTCATTGTCGCGGATAGCGCGCATCATGCGGCCCCACGGCGAAGCAAGAGCGGCCTGTGACAGCCACAACAGGATGATCAGGACGGTGATAAACAGGCCGGAGTAGGCGAGTTTTACGGTGATCGAAGACGCTGTGACGGGATCAAAGCCCCACGAGGTCATGCGCTCGACGAAGAAGGGATCGTTTTGCAGGTCGATCTCGTAGGGGACAGGGCGCGGAATGCCGATTACGTTTTTTACGCCGCGGCTGAGCCAATCTTCGTTCTTCATCATTGCAATGACGATCTCGGCAATGCCAAGGGTCGCGATTGCGAGGTAATCTGAGCGCAGACCAAGGGCGGTCTTGCCGATTAGCCATGCAGCACCGGCAGCGAAAAGCGCACCGACGGGCCATGAGAAAAGCACGGGAAGTCCGAGGCCACCGAGGTAGCCTGTTGCGGCTGGATTGACCTTTTCGATGGCGGCTGTCGCGGGATCCAGTACCGCTCGGTAGATGAAAAATCCGACAATAAGGATCGCAAGGACGACAAAAACTTTGGTGCGTCCCTTGGGCAATCGGCGCATGGCCTGATGGGCAGCGATGACTGTGGCTATGCCGAGGAGTAAAGCGGCGATAACGCGTAGGCCACCGGCGGCCCAGGCCTCGCTCACGGGGGGCATGGCGACAAGGACGGCGCCGAGACCGCCCAGGGCGACGAAGCCCATGACGCCGATATTAAACAGGCCCGCGTAGCCCCATTGCATGTTCACCCCAAGCGCCATGATAGCCGAGATCAGACCCATGTTGACGATGCCGAGCGCGACGTTCCAGCTTTGGAAAAAGCCGGTCGCGGCGATCAGGCCAAAGACCACGAAAAACAGGATGATGTCGCGTGGAAGAAGGGTCATATCGATTTCCCCTGAAAGAGACCGGTCGGCTTGAACAACAGGACGATGACAAGAATCGCGAAGCTGACGGCGAACTTATAATCGGTCGATAGAAGCTGGACGAGGCTGTCGGGCTCCCATGCTTCGGGCAGAAGGTATCCAGCGACCTTTTTGAAGGCGTAGGTGACGGTGACTTCTGAAAACGCGATGACGAAGCCGCCCGCGATGGCACCAAGGGGATTCCCCAGGCCTCCGACGATTGCTGAGGCGAAGATCGGCAGAAGAAGTGAGAAATAAGTAAATGGTTTGAAGGACTTATCGAGACCATAGAGGACGCCTGCGGTGGTGGCAAGGGCTGCAACGATGATCCATGTGATCATCACCACGCGTTCCGGGTTGATGCCTGAAAGCAGGGCGAGGTCTTCATTGTCGGAGAACGCGCGCATAGATTTTCCGGTGCGCGTTTTGTTCAGGAACCAGAACAACAATAACACTACGATAATGGCGACAACGACCGTTAGGGCAGCGGTGGATTTGATTGCAAGGCCTTCGCTGAGACCCGTCTTTTCCTTGAAATCGCGCGCTGTAATGATGAAGCGTGCGCCATCTGCGAAGCGTTGATCGTCGGGGCCGATAATGAAACGAACAAGGCCGTTCATGATGAACATAACACCCATCGACACGATCACAAGGATCACCGGGGCGGCCTTTTGTTCGCGGTAGAATTTGTAGACCAGCCTATCCGTTGCTAGCACCAAAAGCGCTGTTCCTGCGATCCCGATGGGCAGGGCTAGGAGCGCTGTCGGGAAGACACCAAGGTTAATTCCGAGGCTTTGCAGACCCCATGTCGCAAGGATTGTTACCATCGCACCAAACGCCATCGTGTCGCCGTGGGCGAAGTTAGAAAACCGCAGGATGCCGTAGATCAACGTCACGCCAAGTGCGCCTAGCGCAAGCTGGCTGCCATAGACGATGGCAGGGACAATGACAAAGTTGGCAAGGGCCACAATTGCGTTCAACAGGTCGATCATATAGCTTCCGTTCCGGTCGCGTTGTTCAGAAAGTATAGGCCACGCGGTGCGATATCACGCCGAGATGGCTTCACGAGGTTGAGGGGATGATCTGGATTTGCATCACTACCCCCCAAGGAATGAGCGGCGGACTTCTGGATCATCGAGGAGGGCTTTTCCGGTGTCTGTGAACGCATTGCGTCCCTGCACCAAAACGTAGCCTTTATCGGCGATCTCAAGCGCCTGCCGCGCGTTTTGCTCGACCATCAGGATCGAAATGCCCGTGTGGGCCACCTCGATAATCCGGTCAAAAAGTTCATCCATAACGATAGGGCTGACGCCCGCTGTCGGTTCGTCCAGCATCAGGACTTTGGGTTTGGTCATCAACGCGCGGCCCACGGCCACTTGCTGGCGCTGGCCGCCGGACAATTCGCCTGCGGGCTGAAGCCGTTTTTCGCGCAGGATGGGGAACAGATCATAGACCTGTTCCATCGTTGTCGCGATATCGTCCCGGCGTAGGAAGGCCCCCATTTCAAGGTTCTCTTCGACAGTCATCGACGTGAAGATGTTCGAGGTTTGCGGCACGAAGGCCATGCCTTTGGCGACGCGGGCTTGCGGTGTGAGGCGGGTGATGTCTTCGCCGTCAAGACGAACAGCGCCTTCGCGGACGTTCAGCATTCCAAAGACGGCTTTCATCGCAGTGGATTTGCCCGCGCCGTTCGGGCCAACGATCACGGCAATCTGGCCCTTGTCGACGGAGATGGTGCAGCCGTGAAGGATGTCCGCGCCGGTGCCGTAGCCGCCGGTCATGTCGTCCCCGATAAGAAAGGGCTGGCCTTCGCGCGTGCCGGGACGCCCTTCGGTTTCGCTGCCGTAGGATTTCAACGTGCCAGGGGGCTTTGGATTGGCGATGGACTTGTCTTTGTTGCCACGCGCGTTCTGATAAGGGTTGTCGCTCACGCGCCGGCCTCTGCTTTGACTTTGTTTTTGAGGCCTGTGCCAAGGTAAGCCTCGATGACTTGTTCGTTGGATTTGATCTCTGCCATTGTTCCTTCGGCCAGGACTTTTCCTTCGGCCATGACGATGACGGGATCACAAAGGCGGCCAATGAAATTCATGTCATGTTCGATGACACAGAAGGTATAGCCGCGTTCTTCGTTGAGACGCTTGATGGCGTCCGCGATGGTATTGAGAAGGGTGCGGTTCACGCCTGCGCCGACCTCGTCCAAAAAGACAATCTTGGCGTCGACCATCATGGTCCGCCCAAGTTCAAGTAGCTTCTTCTGGCCACCCGAAAGGTTGCCTGCTTTCTCGTTTTTCAGATGATCAATGGTAAGAAATTGAAGGACTTCATCGGCCTTCTTCACAAGGGCTTTCTCGTCTTCGATAATCTGCTTTCGGCCAAGCCAGGCATTCCAGATAGTCTCGCCGGATTGGTTGCCGGGCACCATCATCAGGTTTTCGCAAACTGTCATTGAAGAGAATTCATGGGCGATCTGAAAAGTGCGAAGAAGCCCTTTGCGGAATAGCTCGTGTGGGGGCAAGCCAGTGATGTCTTCGCCATCCATGTAAACGCGCCCAGACGTCGGGGGTAGGCGGCCTGCAATCACATTGAAAAGTGTGGTCTTTCCCGCTCCATTCGGACCAATCAGTCCGGTGATGGAACCTTTCTTGATCTCCAGCGTTGACCCGTCGACCGCATGAAAGCCGCCAAAGTGTTTGTGAAGGTCGTCAACGACGATCATGTTTCTTTTCCCATGCCCGAACGCTGCCCTTTTCTATCCCGTCCAGGTGGATTCATCCGGGCGGGTGTTAAGTATTTATGAAACGGCCCGGGGGTTGACCGGGCCGTTTCATGCTTTTTCAGATCAGCGATACTTCGCGGTGACTTCTGCGCCGCCTTCGTAGTTGATCTGGCGGTAGTTGCCGGCACTTTCGCCCGGTCCGATCAATTCGACCGCCGACGCGCCGACGTAGTCGATTTCGCCGCCATTCGCGAGGATCTCTAGCGCCTTGCCGAGCTCGCCCGGGAAGATTTGCTCGCCCGGTGCGTTCGCGACGTTCATGACTTCGTTCTTGAACTCGGCCGAGTCAGACGAACCAGCCGCTTGCATGGCAAGCATGATAAGCGCCGCGGCGTCATAGCTTTCGGGTGAGAACGGTCCACTTGGGTTGAACGCATCACCTACTAGATCGACATACATCTTCGATCCTGGACTATCGGTGCCTGGAATGTTGCCGGTCGAGCCATCAATTTCTGAACCAAAGTTGGAGACCAGAGTATCGCTGACCATACCGTCTGGGAAGTGAAACGTGTCGAAGGCGCCAGAGTCAAGCGCAGCTCGAACTATACCTGTACCGCCGCCGTCAACATAGCCAGCAACGACGAGACGCTCGCCACCGGCTGACGCCAAGGCGCCGACTTCTGCGGTGTAGTCTGCTTTGCCGTCTTCATGGGCTGCGTTGATCGTGACCGTGCCGCCTGCTTCTTCGTAGGCAGCCTGGATCGCGTCGGCAAGACCCTTGCCGTAATCGTTGTTGGTATAGGTAACGGCAACTTCTCCAACGCCCTCTTCAAGCAGAATGTCGGTGATAACCTGACCCTGACGCGCATCGGAAGGGGCTGTGCGGAAGAACAGACCGTTGTCTTCTGCGGTCGTAAGACCTGGCGATGTGGCCGATGGCGATAACATCACGATGCCGTTTGGGATCGCAACGTTTTGCAGAATGGCACCTGTCACGCCAGAACAATCCGCACCCATGATCGCATTTACGCCATCGCTGGTAACAAGACGTTCTGCGGCAGCGGTGGCTGCGCCGGCGTCAATACAAGTCGAATCCGCTCGCACAGGCGTGACGGTCGCGCCACCAAGCAGTTTGCCCGATGCATTCACTTCGCTGATTGCCAGTTCTGCGCCATCCCCCATGTCCGGTGTTATCGATTCAAGCGGGCCCGTGAAGCCGAGGATGATACCGATTTTGATCTCTTCGGCGTGAGCGTCTGCAAAGGCGGAGCCCGCACACAGTGCGGTCGCGGCCGAAGCCATTAGTAGTTTTTTCATTTTTTTATCTCCCTGATGAGAACTATTGTTCCGAAAAAGACAATAGGGAAGAAAATCATAATGAAAAGGGGCACACCTAAGACTTCCGTGACGTAAAACCTGTGCGTGAAATTTGGTTTCTCCACACTAGCTGTTTATCTTTGTTGAAATAAAGGAGACGTCCACCATGGTCAGGTTCGTAGCTATCCTCGCCGTCTGTTGCGTTGGTACGGCCGGTGCCGCGTTTGACACGTCGTCGGGGCAAGTGCGTGTCGCGCCGATTGTGAATGGTCTGGATGAGCCATGGTCGTTCGGATTTCTGCCCGATGGGCGGCTGCTGATTACAGAACGCGAAGGCATTTTGCTGCTGGTCGATGACGACATAACACAGGTAGCAGGACTGCCAGAAATTGCGGATGTCGGGCAGGGCGGTCTTCTGGATATTCTGATCCCGCGCGATTTTGCACAACGTCGTGAGATTTTCATGAGCTATGCCAAGCCGCAGGGACGGGGTGCGGGCACGGCGCTTATGCGCGCGCGTCTTTCCAAGGACGGCGGTCGTTTGTCTGAAGTAACGACTATCTTCGAGATCGAGCCCAGCACATCGGGTGGTCAACACTTCGGATCGCGCATTGTCGAAGCGCCGGATGGAACGCTCTTTTTAACTATCGGTGATCGCGGCGCGCGCGATACGGCGCAGGATTTGTCGATCGAGACCGGATCGGTCGTGCGGGTGAACCGTGACGGCTCGGTGCCTAGGGACAATCCGTTTGTGGGTCAGGACGGTGCACAGCCTGAAATCTGGAGCTTTGGCCATCGCAACCCGCAAGGCGCAGCACTTGATCTTGCCGGTAACCTTTTGGTTGTCGAGCACGGGGCACGTGGCGGCGACGAAGTAAACAGGGTGAAAAAGGGAGCGAATTTCGGCTGGCCGGTGATTTCATACGGACAGCATTATTCCGGTCGGTCAATCGGCGAGGGCACGGCCAAGGACGGATTGCAGCAGCCGGATTTTTTTTGGGATCCGTCGATGGCGCCTTCGGGAATGATGATTTATTCCGGTGCGCTTTGGCCGGAATGGCGCGGTGACATCTTTGTTGGATCGCTGAAATTCGACTATATTTCACGGCTGGACGGCACCCCCATGACAGAGGTCGAACAACTCACCGGCGACGAAACCCTCCGGGTCCGTGATGTGCGCGAGGGTCCAAACGGTGGAATTTGGTTTCTAAGTGTTGGCAATGGCACTCTTTATCGCATGACCCCAAACTGAACGAAGGTCTTTGGATCCCGAAAATCCCCGCCGGAAGCAAGTAAATTATCCCATCGCGTCGAAAGCCGAGGGCTTTGAACTAGACCGAAAGCCGTGCGGCCTGCGCACCGCGTTCGCGGTAGGGTGTGGTGTCGTACTGCGCGCGGTAGCATTTTGAAAAATGCGAAGGCGAGGCAAAGCCGCAGGCAAGGGCGACGTTGATCACGCTCATATCAGTTTGCATCAAAAGGTTGCGCGCCTTTTGCAGCCTTAGTTCCATATAGTAACGCTTTGGGCTGCGGTTTAGATATCGACGAAACAGTCGTTCCAACTGGCGCGTCGACATGCCGACATCTTTGGCAAGTATGGACGGGCTGATGGGTTCCTCGATATTGGCTTCCATCATCTGGATGACGGCCGATAGCTTCGGATGACGCACGCCGATGCGGGTGGGGACAGACAGACGCTGCGTGTCCTGATCCGTGCGGATCGTCGTATAGATCAACTGGTCTGCCACGGCGCTCGCAAGGGTCTCGCCGTGATCGTCGGCGATGAACTTCAGCATCAGGTCGATCGACGCCGTGCCACCCGCGGTGGTAAATGTGCTGCCGTCGACCACGAAAACGGATTTGGTTAGAGTGACGTCTTCAAACTCTTCGACGAAGCTGTCCTGATTTTCCCAATGTATCGTCGCGCGCTTGCCGTCTAAGAGGCCCGCCTTGGCCAGCGAGTATCCCGCCGTGCACAGACCGCCCATTTTGGCACCACGTCGCGCTTCGCGCCGAACCCAGTTCAACAGCTTTTTGGTTGTCGCATTTGCAACATCGATGCCGCCACACAGCACCACGGTGTCGTCGCGGCCGACTTCAACAAAATCGCTATCCAGACGAAAGGCTGTGCCGGCAGAGCAACAAGCCGTATCGCCGCCTTCGCCAATTATGCTCCATTCATAAAGCGGTTTGCCGGACATACGGTTGGCAATGCGGAGACTTTCAACCGCGCAGGCGAAGCAAAGCAGGGTAAACTGATCAAGAAGGACGAACACAAAACGGCGCGGCTTGTCCCCGGTGCTTTGGATGTCAATTGTCTGGACTGCGGCATCGCCCATTTGTGGTTCCCATCGCATGTATTCTACCACCGAAACACCATTTCAGAGGGCGCGGCAAGGGACGCTGGTCGCGTTTTCCGACAGGATTTGTCGCGAACAGGGCTCGCTCGGCGGCAAATCCCGGTTTTCAACCCCTCGCTGCTGCCCTATAAGCCATTCTCGCAATGTGGATATTGTTGTTTTCGAGGACGAACAGATGAGCGATTGGCAGAAAACCGGATGGCGCGCAAAACCCCGGGTGCAAATGCCTGACTATATGGACGCGGGCGCTTTGGCTGAGGTTGAGGCGCGTCTTGGGTCGTATCCGCCGCTTGTCTTTGCGGGCGAAGCGCGCCGTTTGAAGCGTGAATTGGGCGCGGCTGCGCGTGGTGAGGCATTCCTTTTGCAAGGCGGCGACTGCGCCGAGAGCTTTGCCGAATTTTCAGCTGACAACATTCGCGACACGTTCAAAGTCATGTTGCAGATGGCGATGGTTCTGACTTACGGCGCGAAGGTGCCTGTGGTGAAGGTTGGCCGGATGGCGGGGCAGTTTGCTAAGCCACGCTCGGCCCCGACCGAGGTGAAGAACGGCGTTGAGCTTCCGTCCTACCGTGGTGATATCGTCAACGAGCTGGAATTTTCCGAAACGGCACGCCGTCCTAGCCCAGACAAGATGCTGCGCGCTTACACGCAGGCGGCGGCGACTCTGAACCTTTTGCGCGCGTTTTCAACCGGTGGTTTCGCCGACATTCACCACGTCCACAGCTGGACGCTTGGCTTCGCCGAAGGTGTCGATGCCGAGCGCTATCGCGATATGGCTAATCGCATTCAGGACACCATCGACTTCATGGCGGCTGCTGGTCTGACGGCTCAGACGAACCACGAATTAAGCCAGGTCGATTTCTACACAAGCCACGAAGCTTTGCTTTTGGAATACGAGGAGGCTTTGACGCGGATCGATTCCACGTCCGGCCAGTGGCTGGCGGGGTCGGGTCATATGATCTGGATCGGCGACCGCACGCGTCAGCCAGACGGCGCGCATGTGGAATTTGCCAGCGGTGTTCAGAATCCGATCGGACTGAAGTGTGGTCCGACCACAACAGCTGAGGATCTGAAGATCCTGATGACCAAGCTGAATCCGACCAATGAGGATGGGCGTCTGACACTGATTGCGCGTTTTGGTGCGGGCAGCGTGGGCGATCACTTGCCGCGTCTGTTGAAGACGGTGAAGGAAGAGGGCGCGAACGTGCTTTGGTCCTGTGATCCGATGCATGGTAACACGATCAAGTCGTCGACGGGCTATAAAACGCGACCCTTTGAAAGCGTTCTTCGAGAAGTGCGTGAGTTCTTTCAGGTGCATGGCGCCGAGGGCACTGTTCCGGGTGGCGTGCATTTCGAGATGACTGGGCAAGACGTGACCGAATGTACGGGTGGTGTGCGTGCTGTTAGCGACGAGGACTTGTCCGACCGTTACCACACAGCGTGCGATCCGCGTCTGAACGCGTCGCAAGCGTTGGAGCTTGCCTTCCTTGTGGCCGAGGAACTTAGCGCTCGGCGCGCAAGCGCGCTGTCGGCAGCTGTTGGCTGAAACGTCACTCATAAATGCAAGAAAGGCCCGCCAGTTAAGCGGGCCTTTTTCATTCTGGTTCGGTGTGATCATTCCTGATCAATAAATGTGTTGTCGGTGACAAGGCGCAGATGTGCACCCTTTTCTTGGGGGGAAATTGTGCGTTTTGCAGGGTACGGAGCGTCTGGCTTTTCAGGGGACGATGCCAGCGGTGTGCACTGAATGCGGTTTTGATCGTCGGTTTCGGAAGCCTGGCGCAATTGAGTGACGTCGTGGTCGGCAAAACCCACCAGACCGCATCTGCTTTGGCCGGTGATCTGAAGCTTGCGGGCGCTGCGGCCGATGTCGCCGGACATCACGACGACGCCAAGTGCGCGACTGATCTCGCCTAGGTCACTTCGCAAAGGCAATAACACCATGTCACCAGTAAGCTCGGCCCGTCCAAATCCTTTAGCTGCGCCTAGTTTCATCCCCACGACTGATGGATCATCAAAATCAGACTGGATGGCGTCCGACAGCTTCTCGCGCGAGGCTGGTTTGAAAATTTCGAAGCCGGAAGGCCACGTACTTCTTTCCCCATTAGATCCGTCAGATATGAGCCCGCAAGGCGGATCCGCGCCAGCCCGGTCGAGATACTATCAAGAACATACACATGCGCCAAAGAGCCTTGCAGAAATTGCGGAGAAATTCGCTTCATTTGGGCGCAAGGCGTCCTACTCGCATGTCTTCCCAGCGTGCTTCTCGCTGCGCCAGAATGGGCCCCACATTGCGCCCTAATCGCCGTAAATTCTACAACCTGATCGCCGTTTTGATTGTCGCCACCACTACCTTTATCGCGATATGCCATCTTCCACGCTTTCCCGGAGCGCGTATTGTTCGCTCCGACCCTCTCTGTTACCCACAATTCGACGATGTCAGGAAGTGCGGGTCGGTTCCGCCTCTTTCTTACCAAAAGGTTAATGGCGATGGCTGAGGCACAAGACAGCGGCGAGTCGGTCGGGCTTCGCTCGATGACGGGCTTTGGTCCGCTGAATGGCGCGTTCGCGGACTGGTCTTTCAGTGGCGACGTGCGGGCCGTGAACGGGCGCGGGCTTGATATGCGGTTTCGGGCGCCGGACTGGATTGAGGGGCTTGAGCCAATCCTGCGCAAGGCGGTACAGGCGCGTGTGTTGCGCGGTAGTGTGACGGTGTCGATCCGGTTGCAGCGCGAAGAGGCAGTGCCTGAGTTGCGTCTGAACGAGGCCCAGTTTGCCGCGACCCTTGAGCTGTTGACCCATATCGAAGCCGGTGCGTCGGCGTATGGTCTGGCGTTGGTGCCAACCAAAGCAAGTGACATCGCAGCCATGCGCGGCGTGGTCGAGCAACGCGAGGGAGGCAATGGTGACACTGGCGCGTTGCGGGCCGCGATTGCTGCAGCCTTTGATGCCGCATTGCAGGCCTTTGACGCAGATCGCGCCCGCGAGGGTGCGGCTTTGAGCGATGTGTTGTTTAAGCAATTGGACGAGGTCGAACGTTTGCGCACAATAGCGTTGACGGCTGCGGGCGTGCGGGCAGATGCGGCGCGGGCGGGGCTGGAGCGCAATCTGGCCAGGCTTTTGGAGGCAACGGAGGTGCCGGACGAAACGCGGCTGGCACAGGAGTTGGCGCTGATTGCAGTAAAGACGGATATCACCGAGGAACTGGACCGGTTGACAGCGCATGTGGCGGCGGCGCGGTCTTTGCTGGTTACGCAAGGCCCCGTCGGGCGCAAGCTTGATTTCCTGATGCAGGAGTTCAACCGCGAGGCAAACACGTTGTGTTCCAAGGCTCAGTCAACCGAGATGACGGCCATCGGGCTTGACCTGAAAGCGGTCATCGACCAGATGCGCGAGCAGGTTCAGAATATCGAATGAAGGGGCAGGGATGACAGACAGGATTGTTATGGCTCGGCGGGGGCTTCTGATCATTCTGTCCTCGCCTTCGGGTGCGGGGAAGTCGACATTAGCGGGCCGATTGCGAGAATGGGACACGGATATCCGGTTTTCTGTTTCGGCCACCACGCGGGTAGCACGAACCGGCGAGCAGGACGGGCGCGAGTATACTTTCGTAGAAGAAGCCGCCTTTAGGGCAATGGTGCGAGACAACGAGATGCTGGAGCATGCTTTCGTGTTCGGCAACTTTTATGGCTCGCCGCGTCGTCCTGTGCAGGCCGCAATCGAGGCCGGGGCGGATGTGCTTTTTGACATTGATTGGCAGGGCGCGCAGCAAATTGCGAATTCGCCGCTAGCGCCGCATGTTTTGTCGATCTTCCTTTTGCCTCCGTCGATCACTGAACTTCAGCGGCGCCTGGAAACGCGCGGGCAGGACGATGCAGATGTGATTGCCAAAAGGATGACGCGCAGTTGGGACGAGATTTCGCACTGGGACAGTTATGACTATGTGCTGGTGAACGATAGTCTTGATGCGACCGAAGAACGCCTTCATACGATCATCACAGCTGAACGTCTGCGGCGCACGCAGCAGCCCGGATTGATGGGCCATGTGCGCAAGTTACAGCACGAGTTTGAGGACAGCGCATCTTGACTTTGTATGCTTTGGACAATGTATCGCCGGTGTTGCCGGAAGATGCCGACTTCTGGGTTGCGCCTGATGCCAATGTTATCGGGGATGTGGTGATCGAAAGCGGAGTGTCGATCTGGTTTGGCGCCACGCTTCGCGGAGATACCGAGCGGCTTCGCGTGGGAGCGGGAAGCAACATTCAGGAAAACACTGTTGTGCATGCGGATCCGGGTTTTCCGGTGGTGATTGGTGCGAACTGCACGATTGGCCACAAGGCTATGATCCATGGCTGCGAGATTGGTGATGGATCATTGATCGGGATGGGGGCCACGGTTTTGAATGGCGCGAAGATTGGCAAGGGTTGCTTGATCGGCGCAGGCGCGCTTGTGACCGAGGGCAAGGTTATTCCCGACGGCAGTCTTGTGATGGGGATGCCGGGGAAGGTGGTGCGCGACCTGGACGCGGATGCGCAGGCCACTCTTTTGGTTTCGGCCGAGAATTACCGCAAACGGATGCGGCGGTACCGGGCTGGTCTGACGCCTCTGGATTAAGAAATACATAGGAGATCGGCCATGTCTGACACACCGTCAAAGCCCTTTCGCACGCCTTGGCCGGGAAGCGTAAGCCGCCCCGTCGTCAATCCTTTGCAGCCGTCTGTTGTCTATGCCTCTGGCGATCCGGACGAGTTGGACTCGCAGTACGAAGGCGGTGCGAAGGGCTATACCTATGCCCGCGAGGGTCATCCGAACGCGGAAGTTCTGGGGCAAATGATAGACGCCATGGAAGGCGCGTCCGGCGGTGTCGTGACCGGCTCGGGCATGGGCGCTGTGACGGTGGCGTTGCTTGGTTCAGCGAGCGCGGGCGATCATGTGCTTGGGGCGGATCAGCTTTATGGGCGATCGCTTCGGCTGATGACTGAGGAATTGCCGCGCTTTGGGATTGCGACGTCTCTGGCGAATCCGACGGATGTTGTGGCCTTTGAGGCGGCGATCCGGCCCGAGACGAAGTTAATTCTGATCGAAACAGTGTCGAACCCGACCCTTCGGGTGGCGGATGTTGACGGGATTATCGCTCTGGCCAAGGAGCGCGGGATACTTGTGGCGATTGACAACACGTTTCCAACGCCGCGCGGATGTCGGCCTTTGTCGCGGGGGGCGGATATTGTCATCCATTCGGTGACCAAGTTGATGGCGGGACATTCGGATGCAACCCTTGGATATGTCGCGACCAGAGATCCGGCACTTTCGGCGCGGTTTTTGACGCTTGCGGTCAGCATGGGATTTACCGCGTCACCGTTTGATTGCTGGCTGGCCGAGCGCGGGCTTTATTCGTTCGATTTGAGGTATGATCGCTGCACTGCAACTGCGGCACGGCTTGGGGATGCTCTTGGGGTTTTACCGGGGGTGGTGCGTGTTCTATACCCCACACGGCACGATCATCCCGATCACAATCGCAGCGCGACGCTGCTTGGCGGTGAGGGTGGGCATATGGTGAGTTTTGAGATCGAAGGCGGGCGGGAGGCCGCCAACGCATTTGTGCGTAACGCCGAGGGGCTGAACTTTGCGCCGACCCTTGGCGATGTCGCTACGACGATCAGCCATCCCGCGACGTCCTCGCACCGTGCACTAACGCCTCAGGCGCGGGCAGAGATCGGAATTTCGGAAGGCTTCTTCAGGATTTCAGTCGGCTGCGAACCGGCCGACGCGCTTATCGCGACTTTTGAGAAAGCCATACGCGCCGCCATCGCGGTCTGATCATCACTCGATCAGGATGCCAAAGTCGAGTCCTGGGTAAAGGCGTTTGATCTCGCGTTCGGCATTTTCGGACTCGGAAGTTCACGGGATAGAGCCCGATACTTACCTTTGTATCCATGGCTGCCTAGAATCTGCGCAAGGTCGTTGCAGTCAAGACGTCTGGAAAGCGCGGGCGATATCACGACTGTCGGCCAAAGGTGTTCAAGTAAGCCATCCGCGACCTCGCAATCGCCACGAACTGAGCGCTCGAGAACTGGGGGAACTGGTGGCCGCTTTGCAGCCATTCTTCAGGTTCGCCCACAGCCAGTATAGCAACTGTCTGATCACCCAAGCCGCTAAGTGACGCGGCATCTAGGCGGCTTAATTTTAAAGGTTAAGAGCTCATGCTTTTTTACCCGTTGTTTTGCCAACTCAGTTATTGAAAACATTCGTCCTGCATTTTTTCCCTGTTCACGATAATCAAGATAAAACCTTGTTGGAGGAAAGAAATACCTCAGGGGGAGGAAATCATGAAGGTACCCGTTTAAGTTGTACACTTAATCAAACTCCGGCTTTACAAACTAAAATCAGACCGTGACAAGCCACTAGAAGCCGGAAATTTAAGCATTTTTTGATCTGGATAGGAGAATTGCCATGCAAGAGTTTGTCGATGCCTTGCCGCTTCCGGCGATTGTTGTTGGACGCGACGAGCGGCTTTTGGCGGCGAATGCGCAGGCGATCCAATTGTTCGGACGCGGGGTTCTGGGGCGACATTACATAACCTCATTCCGCCAGCCTGTTTTGCTGGACGCGATCGAGCAGGTCATGTCGGATGGTAAATCCAGACAAGCACGTTACCTTTCGACCGAAGCGCGGCGCGACAAGACTTGGGCAGTGCATCTTGCGATGATGGGGGCGGATCGCCCTATGCTTATCACCTTCGAGGATCAAACGGCGACGGAAGAAGCCGGGACGATGCGCCGGGATTTCGTGGCCAATGTCAGCCATGAGTTGCGCACGCCTTTGACGGCGCTGATCGGTTTTATCGAAACACTCCGCGGTGCCGCAAAGAACGATCCGGCAGCACAGGCGCGGTTCCTTGAGATCATGGACCGCGAGGCGGTGCGGATGAACCGGTTGGTTGAAGACTTGATGTCTCTGAACCGGGTAGAGGCAACCGAGCGCATTCGACCCTTGGATCTTGTTGATCTGACATCGATTGCGCGATCCGTCATTCACGCCCTAGAGCCACTGGCAGCCGAGCGCGGCATGACGATCGTGCACGAGAACCTTGAAGATGCCGCGCGGCTTCCGGGCGATGCGGATCAATTGGCGCAAGTCATCACCAACCTTGTCGAGAACGCGTTGAAGTATTCGGGGTTTGGCAAGAAGGTGACCTTGCGCATGGAGACGGTCGACAATCATCCAATGACTCGCGGGCCTGCGGCGAGCTTGTCGGTGATTGATACCGGGGATGGCTTTAATCCTGAGTTGATTCCGCGCCTGACCGAGCGATTCTACCGAATCGATAATCATAGATCGCGCGAACTTGGGGGGACGGGTCTTGGCTTGGCTATTGTGAAGCACATTATTAACCGCCATCGCGGTCGACTGCGGATTGAAAGCGCTCCGGGCCAAGGTTCTGTTTTTACCGTCATTTTACCGACTAAAGTGTCGATCTGAGCAGACCTCGCAGCGGTTTTTTGACCCTGTTTTTAGATAAATTTTGGACTTCATAAAACTGTTACACAACTGTCGCAAAAGCTTCAGCAGCACCCCATAGAACGGCGCCAAGGCCGCGTGGGGCGGTCCGGAACTTTCTTAAGGAGAAAAGCCCATGCTGAATGCGAAGCTTACAGTTTCGACTATCGCAATTCTTACAATCTCTGCGACTGCCGCTGCTGCCCGTGATCAGGTGCAAGTCGCCGGATCCTCGACCGTGCTTCCATACGCTTCGATCGTCGCCGAATCTTTCGGTGAGAACTTTGATTTCCCAACACCGGTTGTTGAATCCGGTGGCTCGTCCGCAGGCCTCAAGCGCTTCTGCGAAGGCGTTGGCGAAAATACAATCGATATCGCAAACGCATCGCGCAAAATTCGCGAAGGCGAAGTTGCAGCTTGTGCAGATGCCGGCGTGACCGACATAATCGAAGTGCGCATCGGCTATGATGGCATCGTGTTCGCCAGCCAGATCGACGGTCCAGCTTATACAGCTTTCACTGAAGATCATTGGTACATGGCGCTTGCCGAGCAGGTCTTTATGGACGGCGAAATCACAGCGAACCCGTTCACAATGTGGAACGAGATCGACCCGAGCCTGCCAGCCGCTGAAATTCAGGCGTTCATTCCCGGCACCAAGCACGGAACACGCGAAGTGTTCGAGGAAAAGGTGCTTTTGGTTGGCTGTGAAAACTCCGGCGCCATTGGAGGCATGATATTAGCAGGCATGAGCGAAGATGACGCGGAAGACGCGTGCATGAACGTGCGCACTGACGGCCGCTCGGTCGATATCGACGGCGACTACACCGAGACATTGGCGCGTATCGACGCCAACTCGAACGGTGTGGGCGTGTTTGGGCTCGCGTTTTATGAGAACAACACCGACAAGCTGAAGGTTGCGACAATGTCCGGCATCGCGCCTTCGACAGAGACGATCTCAACTGGTGAGTACCCTGTGTCGCGTCCTTTGTACTTCTACATCAAAGCCGCACACATCGGCGTCATCCCAGGCCTCAAAGAGTTCGCATCGTTCTTCGTTGCCGACGAGATTGCTGGTCCGGACGGCCCGCTTGCTGAGTACGGTCTGGTATCCGATCCGGTTCTGGTGGAAACACAGATCATGATCGAAGCCGAAGAGACCATGGGCTGGGGCAGCTAACTTGATAAAGCTACCGGGGGAGGGCTCTTTTGTGCCCTCTCCCTTTTTTCCTGACCCGAGGGCGTCATGCCGCTAATCTGGCTAATTGCAATCATTTTCGCACTGGCGGTTCTTGGCTTTGTCATGGGACGCGGACGCGCTGTGGCCTCGGCTGGTGGGGACACGCGCGGGCTACATTCCCTGCCATCGTACTACGGTTGGAACGTGGCGTTGACGGTGATGACCCCGGCGTTTGGATTGCTTGCCCTGTGGCTGCTCATCCAGCCCATGTGGATTGAGAGCCGGGTTTCGGCGCAACTGCCCGAAAATGCAATTTCGGAAACCTCGACGCGCGAGCTTGTTATGAGCGATGTGCGTCGTGTGGCGGAAGGCCTTGAGGCGATTAATGCGCCTTTTGGTGGGGCTGATCCTGTCGTCAATGATGCCTATTTGGCGGACCTGCGAGAGCAAATAGGCTCTGTTGGCGTTGCCCTTGGCTCCGACATTACCGTCGGTGTCTACGACGCCGCTCGGTCGTTCCGCACGCTGTCCGGATGGGGCGGCACCGCGATGTCTGTTGTCGCATTTCTGACCGCACTGGGCGGATTTTCTGTGTCGTACATGGTGACGAATAAGGACTTCCGCGCGCGCAATACGGTCGAGCGTAGAATTTTGTTGGTACTGATTGCCGCCGCATCCATCGCCATTTTGACAACATTGGGTCTGGTTCTCTCAATGTTGTTTGAGGCGCGCAACTTCTTTGCGGCGCATCCGTGGCAGGACTTCTTTTTCGGCACAAAATGGGCACCAGATTTCCGGGGCAATTCGGAATTGGCCATTCTACCTTTGCTTTGGGGCACGTTGTATATCTCGGTCATAGCGCTTTTGGTGGCAGTACCTGTGGGTTTGTTCGCCGCGATATTTCTGTCCGAATACGCGTCAATTCGGGTGCGGTCTTTGACAAAACCCGCGATCGAGGTTTTGGCCGGTATCCCGACGATTGTGTATGGCTTGTTCGCGCTGATCACCGTTGGACCGATGCTTCGGGACTACTTTGCTTTGCCACTGGGGCTTGGGCAAAGTTCGTCTTCGGTGATAACGGCCGGTTTGGTCATGGGCATTATGTTGATCCCGTTTGTGTCTTCGTTGTCTGACGATATTATTAATGCGGTGCCGCAGTCGATGCGTGATGGATCCTACGCGCTGGGAGCGACGCAATCCGAGACGATCCGTCAGGTCGTTGTGCCGGCAGCCTTGCCGGGGATTGTGGGCGCAGTTTTGTTGGCGGCGTCGCGCGCAATTGGCGAGACGATGATTGTTGTGCTTGGGGCAGGGGCCGCGGCAGCGCAGTTTGATCGGGGCTTGGGTGAACTTGTGAACCCGTTTCAGGCCATGACTACGATCACTGTAAAGATTGTCAGTCAGTTGACCGGAGATACCGATTTTTCGTCCCCTGAGACGCTTGTGGCCTTTGCGCTTGGGCTGTCGCTGTTCACCATCACGCTTGGATTGAACGTGCTCGCGCTTTGGATTGTGCGCAGGTATCGGGAGCAATACGAATGACCGATATAATTGCAGAACCGGAAGGGGGCGACCGCCGCAAAGGCTCGCTTTTGGCGCAGGATACGCGGACGCAAAAGCGCAATGCCGCTGAACGCCGGTTCCAGATTTATGGGATGGTCGCGGTAAGCATTGCGGTGCTGGCGCTGGTGTTTTTGCTCACGTCGATTGTAAGTAACGGTATAGGGTCATTTAGCCAGACATTCATTTCGCTGGATGTGGTCTTGGCCGAAGACAAGCTTGATAAGACGGGCAGCCGGGACCGCACCGAAATGGCGAAAGTCTCAACCTTTGGCTATGCACCGTTGATCAAGGCGGCGATTGAGGACCGGATTGCCGCCGAAGGGATCGAAATTGAGGGGCTGACGAAGCCCGACGCCGTGATCTCGAAGGAGGCAGCTGCGCAGTTGCGGAACTTTGTTCTGGCAAACACGGATCGAGTCGGAGACACGGTAGAGTTCAAGTTCCTCGCCTCGGGCCGGATCGATGGGTACTACAAGGGCCGCGTGACAATGGCCTCGGCCGCACTCGATCGTAATATCTCGCCCGAGCAGTTGATGTTGGCAGATGCGCTGAAAGACGCGGGCGCATTGGAGCGCACCTTTAACTGGAACTTTATAACCGCGCCCGACGCATCCGAGAATCGCCCCGAAGCCGCAGGTCTGGGTGTCGCGATACTGGGCTCGCTTTATATGATGGTTGTGGTTTTGTTTCTCGCACTGCCGATCGGGGTCGCGGCGTCGATCTATCTTGA
>NZ_CALJXO010000071.1:0-5486 GCF_937988555.1 uncultured Boseongicola sp.
GGCTTGTCCAAACCGTCGTCGCTCCGCTTGCGGGCTGGAACAAACGCGTGCGCGACAACCTTCATCTTGTGCTCCCCGACACTCCCGATGCCGAGACACGCCGCATCGCTGCTCGCGTTGCCAACAACGTCGGCCGCACCCTGATCGAGATTTACTCAGGCGACGATTTTCTCGCCCGCGTCAAAGATGCCCCGCAAAGCGGTCCTGGCCTGTCCGCCATTCACGACGCCCAAAAACAGGGGCGCCCGATCGTTCTTCTGACCGCCCACATCGGCAACTACGACGCCGTGCGAGGCTCATTTGCAATGGCAGGGCAAACGATGGCCGCGCTCTATAAACCGATGCGCAATACGATCTTCAATGACCACTACGTCAAAGCAGTTAAACAGATCGCAAGCCCGGCTTTTCCAACAACAGCTCGCGGCCTTGCTTCTCTGATTTCACACCTGAAAAAAGGTGGCACAATTGGGATAGTAGGCGACATTGGCTCAACTGGCGCGCCGCTTCTGGAATTCTTCGGCCACCCTGCGCATACACCTGTGTCTGCCGCCGAATGGGCGATCAAATACGACGCCCTTATGGTGCCAATCTACGGCCTGCGCCAGCCGGATGGTCTGACTTTCAACATCTTTGCAGACACGCCCATTCCAAACGGCGATCCCAACAAGATGATGCAAGCCTATAACGACAGCGTCGAAGCGGTGACGCGCGATCATATGGATCAGTGGTTTTGGATTCACAAGCGGTGGAAACGGGCCGCAAACGCCGTGGACATCTGAAACCTAACGCAGCTGCGCGGCTCCAAGGATGGGCCCAGACGTGGATTGCTGCACGAAAACAACAACCCGCACACCGTCCGGTACCTTGAGCGACGCACGATACGTGCCGCGCCCGTTCCATTCTCCGATCTCGATCAGTTTGCGCACAATATTGTGGTACTCAAGCGTGCGACCTGCGTTCTCGCCTCGCCGGATATCAACCGTCGCACTTGGCGTCACCGTCGCCACTTGTACCACAGCCCCCTCCGACGGCATCGGCCCTGTCGCGCGGATCGATACTGACACCCGATCGCCATCCCGTCCAAGCGTTACAGCGGCCGGTTTCGCCGCCCTGCGATGCATCTCGATGTATTCCATAAGCTGCATCGTATTGGCCCCAGCCACACGATCCACGCCCCCGATGACCATCTGCGGCGTATAAATTGACCGCTTGCCCGCCGCGCGCGCATAGCCTCGCTGGCGGACCGTATGAGCCGGATCGGCAAATTCATCTTTCCAGCCGATATAATCCCAATAATCGACATGCAACGCCAGAACGATAATATCGCTGCGATCCGACAGCGCGGCCAGCATCTTGTCTGCGGGCGGACATGACGAACAGCCCTGTGATGTGTATAGCTCAACCACGACCGGATCATCCGCCGCTGCAAAAGAAGCAAGCGCCACCCAAATCGCCGAACACCAAACCAAAAGTCGCATAAACCTATCCATCTCGCCGTGAGACTGCCTGACTAGCCGCTCACAGACAAACACGCCAATCAACGTTTTGCGAGAGCACGTTACAAAAGTCCTCAAAGTTTTGCGGATAATACTGTACACTATGGTATACAAATTGCCTCATCCCCCTTGCGGACAACACATCCAAGGCGATAAAGACACCTCAATTCAATCGTTCACTAAAGCGAAACCGTCATACGAAGGGAACCACCCGACATGCCCATCACCGTTGGCCAGGATACCGCCAAAACCCGCAAAACGCTCACAGTCGGCGACCAGTCCGTCGCGTATTACTCTATTCCGGCTGCGCAAGCCGCAGGTCTCGGTGACTTCTCCCGCCTGCCCGCCGCACTGAAAGTCGTTCTGGAGAACATGCTCCGTTTTGAAGACGGCAAGACCGTGACCGTTGACGACATCAAGGCGTTTTCGGAATGGGCTGACAACGGTGGCAAGAACCCCCGGGAAATTGCCTATCGCCCCGCGCGCGTGCTGATGCAGGATTTCACCGGCGTACCTGCCGTGGTTGACCTTGCCGCCATGCGAGACGGCATCGTGGCCCTTGGCGGCGACGCCGAAAAGATTAACCCGCTGAACCCGGTCGACCTCGTGATAGACCACTCGGTGATGATCGACGAGTTCGGCAACCCCCGCGCTTTCCAAATGAACGTTGACCGCGAATACGAACGCAACATGGAACGGTACACTTTCCTGAAGTGGGGCCAGTCCGCCTTCAACAACTTCCGTGTTGTGCCACCGGGAACCGGCATCTGCCATCAGGTGAACCTTGAATACCTCAGCCAGACCGTCTGGTCCGACACCGACCAAAACGGCGAAATCGTCGCCTATCCAGACACGCTTGTCGGCACTGACAGTCACACCACAATGGTGAACGGCCTCGCCGTTCTCGGCTGGGGCGTCGGCGGCATCGAAGCCGAAGCCGCGATGCTGGGCCAGCCAATTTCAATGCTGATCCCTGAAGTCGTCGGCTTTGAGCTGACCGGCGCCATGCTTGAAGGCACCACGGCTACCGACCTTGTGCTGAAAGTCGTGCAAATGCTGCGCGCCAAGGGCGTTGTCGGCAAATTCGTCGAATTTTACGGCGACGGCCTTGACAATGTGCCCCTCGCAGACCGCGCAACCATCGGCAACATGGCGCCGGAATACGGCGCGACCTGTGGCTTCTTCCCGATCGATGCCGAGACACTCCGCTACCTCGAACAAACAGGCCGCTCAAGAGACCGCGTCGCCCTGGTCGAAGCCTATGCCAAGGAAAACGGCTTCTGGCGCAACACTGGCTATGCGCCCGTCTATACCGACACTCTGACCCTCGACATGGGCACAATCGTTCCGGCCATTTCAGGCCCCAAGCGCCCGCAGGATTTCGTGGCCCTTACCGACGCAAAATCCGCCTTCGCTAACGAGATGGAAAACACCTTCAAGCGCCCCATGGGCAAAGAAGTCGCCGTCGACGGCGAAGATTACACAATGGAATCGGGTAAGGTCGTGATCGCATCGATCACGTCGTGCACCAACACCTCGAACCCCTACGTGATGATCGGCGCAGGCCTCGTCGCGCGCAAAGCCCACGCTCTTGGTCTCAACCGCAAGCCATGGGTGAAAACATCGCTGGCTCCCGGAAGCCAAGTTGTCTCCGCCTATCTCGAAGCCGCCGATCTCCAAGACGACCTCGACGCGCTTGGCTTCAATCTTGTGGGCTACGGCTGCACCACCTGCATCGGCAACTCAGGCCCGATCCTTCCCGCGCTCTCCAAAGCAATCTCCGAAGGCGACCTCGTCGCCACCTCGGTCCTGTCAGGCAACCGCAACTTCGAGGGACGCATCTCGCCCGACGTGCGCGCCAACTACCTGGCATCACCACCGCTTGTCGTGGCCTACGCCATTGCCGGCACCATGGACATTGACCTTGCGACACAGCCCCTTGGCAAAGACCAGGACGGCAACGACGTCTATCTCAAAGACATCTGGCCCAGCCAGAAAGAGATCGCGGAAATGGTCGAAGCGACCGTGACCCGCGAAGCCTTCACGTCGAAATACGCCGACGTCTTCAAAGGCGACGAGAAATGGCAGGGTGTTGAGACAACTGACAGCCTGACCTATGACTGGCCGTCCAGCTCGACATACGTCCAGAACCCACCCTACTTCGAGGGCATGTTGGCTGAACCGGGTGTAATCTCCGATGTAAAAGATGCCCGTGTCTTGGCGATCCTCGGAGACATGATCACCACGGACCATATCTCTCCCGCCGGTTCGTTCAAGGAGTCTACTCCGGCTGGCCGTTATCTCACTGATCGTCAGGTCGCCCCGCGCGAATTCAACTCTTACGGATCACGCCGGGGCAACCACCAGATCATGATGCGCGGCACCTTCGCCAACATCCGCATCAAGAACGAGATGCTGGACGGCGTCGAAGGCGGCTACACCACCGGCCCAGACGGCACCCAACAGTCGATCTTCGACGCGGCCATGGCCTATCAGGATCAGGGCATCCCGCTGGTGATCTTCGGCGGCGAACAATATGGCGCCGGTTCCTCGCGTGACTGGGCCGCCAAAGGCACAGCCCTTCTCGGCGTCAAAGCCGTGGTCGCCGAAAGCTTCGAGCGTATCCACCGCTCCAATCTTGTTGGCATGGGCGTCATCCCGTTCGAGTTCACAAACGGCGACAGCCGCAAATCGCTTGGTCTGAAGGGCGACGAAACCGTCTCGATCACCGGCCTCGAGGGCGATCTGAAACCGCTCTCGAACGTGCCCTGCACGATCACCTATGCCGGCGGCAAGACCAAAGACATCGAGCTGAAATGCCGGATCGATACCGCGATCGAGAAAGAATACATCGAACACGGCGGCGTTCTACACTACGTGCTGCGCAATCTCGCTGCGGCGTAAAATCAGCACCCTAAAATCAGAAAACCCCGTCGGCTTCCGGCGGGGTTTTTTATGGCTAGCAGGGCGCATGCCGGCAGTTAATGGCTCGATAGCCCGCTCGCAGCCCATTGCGGAGACTTGGTGGCAGTCGCTTGTAATAAGGCATAACACTAAGTGCGACAGGCCGTCCTGATAGCGTCCATGGATCAGGCTGTGAAACCGCCGAAAATTAACTGCGGTCAGCCCAGAGCCCGTGCCATAGCAATTTCGATATCTAAGAATTCCGGACAGACCCCGACGCCGTCCATGTCGGCAAATCTAGCACGGTGATAGATGTGGCGGGCTGACGCCATTCCCTTGTGACTGCGCAGGATAACCTGCTGATGGCCTACCGACTAAGCGGTCGCCAGCAATTGCTGGACAAGGGCCTCACCAACGCCGTGGCCTCTGGACGCTGAGTCTGACCGAAAGCCGAGTGACCTCAATACTGTGATGATCATGCCTCCCCCGATACATCCCGCAACCTGCCCATCTACGGATGCCAGAAAAAGCGCACCATCCGGGTCGGTGTATTTGCGCGGCAGGTTTGCCAGCTCCTCGCCTAACTTGGCAAGCACAGGAGGAGGCTCGATGGCGTCCGGCACGATCGTGCCCGTCGCCCAGTCGGCAAATTCCCGCACAAGTGTTCGGATGGCTTGCAGCTCTGCCCGTGTTCGCGCCGAGACGACCGTAACCATAGTGCCCACGCCTTCAAGATCCGCCATGGGTCGGCTTGCCGTTTTGGCTGCGCCCTTAACTACTCCTATCGATGCGTCGGCAGATGGCAAATTATCATTGATAGATCCCGCCAAGGCGCGAATTTGTCCCAGATAACGGACGTCTCCCGATTTGCACTCTTAACCCGCCGGCAACATTGCCTGCCATCCCCCGCCATTGCTGCCCAAACCGCAACAATCCCGACCGAAACCGACTGTTTCCTAGGCATACCCAAAGAAATGCGGAAGGATGATGGCGTAAGAGTATGTGGGGTTTGTTATGAGTATCCAGCGGACAAGTGACTGCCTGCGAGTGATTGCCCGGGCGTTTCCAGCATCAGTACCGCCAATG
>NZ_CALJXO010000072.1:0-2786 GCF_937988555.1 uncultured Boseongicola sp.
GTTCGCATCCATCGGTGCGAACGCCACTACATTGTCTGGCTGGAGGAAGATCGCCCAGTCGTCATCGCCATCCTGCACGAGCGGATGGACTTTGTGCAGCGGCTGAAGGACCGGCTCTAGGGTATTGTCAGGTTGCCTGTCCCCGCCTGTGAGGCGACCGCAGGAAGATGATATTGTCTGTCCCCTCGTCGGCCCTGAAGGGGTATCGTTTTCCACGCTCGGTCATTGGCTCTGCCGTTTGGGCGTACCACCGCTTCCCCCTCAGCCTGCGGAACGTTGAGGATCTTCTGGCAGAACGCGGCCACCGTGTGCCACGAAACGATCCGGGATTCGGTGGCGAAATTTGGAACACAGATTGCGGCCAAAATCCGTCGCGGTCGCCCCCGGCCCGCCGACAAGTGGCACCTGGACGGTGTTGTCACATTAACTCAGTTATCGGCAGATTTCGTCTTCTTGATGGGACTTGGAATCTCGTAAGTCGTTGAAAGCCAGTAAAACGAATTTTCAAAAACTTCGATATTTCGACTTAGAAAAGTTAATTTGACAACGCCATCAGGATGCCTACCGCCAGGTGAGTCGCCCCGCAACCTGACGATGCCAGTCCGCCATAAGCGCATCACCAGCGGCGCGGGTGGAGGGCCAATCGGTCATCAGGTTCATTCCAGGGATTGATCGCGGCAGTGGGTTTCGACCATTGGGCGCAGTGCGACACGCGCGCGAAGTTTGGTGGCCATCAGATACATCCCGCCGATCTTGCGGTGCAGGAACAGCGTGGCAGCGGGTGGCACATGGGCAAGCTCGCGGTCATTGCCTATGGCCAAGCCCATGTCGCGAAG
Source organism: uncultured Boseongicola sp. (assembly GCF_937988555.1). NCBI lineage: Bacteria > Pseudomonadati > Pseudomonadota > Alphaproteobacteria > Rhodobacterales > Paracoccaceae > Boseongicola > uncultured Boseongicola sp. The sequence continues at coordinate 837 of NZ_CALJXO010000072.1, forward strand.
AGTTTCCAGCAGCGTGCTGGTACCAAAATCAAAGGGCGCATCCTGCCGGACCGGGCCCATGGCGACGTTGAACATGGACTGGATCAGCGCCTGATGATGCGGCGCGGTATCTGCGCCAAAGTATCCGATGCGCAGCATGGCGCGGTGCGTGGCGGCATCGCCACCATCCAGCGCCACTCGGGCGAGCGCGCGAAAATCGGCGGCAAGGGCGGGGGCAACGGGCTGCACGGCACCGAAATCCAGCAGGACGATGCGGCCAGTTTTGGGATCAAAGCGGTAATTGGCAAGGTTGGGGTCGGTCTGCATCGCGCCGAATACGAACAACTCGCGCAGCACAAGGTCGATCAGGGCGGCGGCAACCCGGTCACGCTGGCCTTGCGGCGCGTCCACCAGACTGTCCAGTGGCACGCTTTCCATGTAGCGCATCGCGAGCACTTGGGACGTGCACAGCGCGTCATGCAGGGTGGGCAGCGCGAAGATGTCGGACCCCACCAGAAGGCTGTCGAACTGCCTTAGATGCTGCGCTTCGGCCAGATAGTCGGCCTCGGCGTGCAACTGACGCTTGGCCTCAGACAGCAGGGGGGACAGGTCCATCCCGCGGGGCATCAGGCCTGGCAGGCGCAAAAGGGTGGCCACGTTGTCCACATCGCTGTCAATGCTGGCGCGGACACCGGGGTATTGCACCTTGATCGCCAAGTCGGTGCCATCGGGCAGCGCGGCCCGGTGCACCTGCCCGATGGAGGCGGCGGCAAAGGGGCGCACGTCAAAGCGGGCAAAGCGGCTGTACCAGCCCGGCCCCCATTCGGCATTCAGCACGGTTTGCAGCTGTTTGGGGGGCATGTGACGGGCATCACCGCGCATCCGCGACAGGATCGCGGTCAGCTCCCCGGGCAGCACAATCCCGGTATCCATCGACAGCATCTGCCCCAGCTTCAGCGCCGCTGTCGTTGTACCCCAATTAAGGAAAATCTACGGTTTCGGGCAAATTTTGGCGTTTTTTGTACCCCTATTTAGGATACTTCCACAGGCTATGGACAATTTTGAATGATTGTTTCGGACTGCCAAATTTCTGCGTGCAAATCACTATTGCGTAACGATCATCGCCAGACCTGTGACTGTACCCCAATAGAACGCTTTGGCGTCAATTCGATGAGACTTATCCACAGATTATCTTGTATCCAATTTAGGGGCACAGTATCCCAATTAAAGACACAGTATCATAATTAAGGGTACAATCAGCCATTGAAACCAAAGAGAAAATGCAAGCCCGATTCTCCTCAATTAGAGCACAACGACACCGGGCGCGGCGCTGGTCTTTGCCTTTCACGGCACGGGCGGTGACGAGAACCAGTTCTTTGAACTGGCGCAACAGCTTTTGCCCAGGGCGGGCGTTGTCTCGCCCCGGGGCGATGTCTCGGAAATGGGGGCGGCGCGCTTCTTTCGGCGCACTGGCGAAGGCGTCTATGACATGGACGATCTTGCTCGCCGCACCGGAGCGATGGCTGAATTCGTGGCAGCGCATAAGGCCCAGAACCCAAACGCGCCGGTCTATGGCTTTGGCTACTCGAACGGGGCAAACATCCTTGCCTCTGTCGCAATGGCACACCCCGATCTGTTCGACCGGATCGCACTTTTGCATCCGCTAATCCCCTGGGAACCGGAGGCCGTCCCAGCCCTTGCGGACAAGCGGGTTCTGATCACCGCAGGGAAACATGACCCGATCTGTCCATGGCCGATGAGCCAGCGATTGATCGACTGGTTCACAACGCAGGGCGCACAGGTGTTCACAAAAGTCCACGAGGGTGGCCACGATCTGCGCCAGCCAGAGCTGCTGGCCCTGGAAGCCCTTCTGAAAGCTCCGTGACAAAGCGCGTATGTACCTAACCGAACCGAGCGCGTAACTCCCAAGCACCCTAGTCCCCTGATTCAGCTAATCTGCGGGTATAGATG
>NZ_CALJXO010000073.1:0-3769 GCF_937988555.1 uncultured Boseongicola sp.
CCTGACAGAGGTTTTGAACATCGCGCTTTATAATTTGCATTCATCAGGCATGATCAACGAAACATGGGAGAAGTTCTACGGCGCGCCTATGCTGCGCAAAGTTGAACCCGTACCGTTCTTCTGATCACATAGAAATCTGAGCGCCCCGCAGCCCACACTGGAGTGCGGGGCGCTCTGACAATGATCCCCATATGAATTACCGTTTTCAGTTCGGCGTCGTCTGGGAAAATTTCCCGCAACTGCTTGAAGGTGCGTGGCTAACGTTCCAGCTTGGTGTCTTCGCTTTTGCAGGCGGCGCAATCGTCGGACTTTTGGGGGCGGCCATCAAGACATATGGTCCCTGGCCCTTGCGCTTGCTGGTCGACACCTATGTGGTTTTCATCACGAACACGCCGGCGTTGATCCAAATTTACTTCCTCTATTTTGGCTTACCTGAGGTGGGATTACGCTGGTCGAACGAGGCGTGCCTTCTCATTGGATTAACATTGAATGCCGGCGCCTATCTCACACTGATCCTGCGCGCAGGCTTCATAAGTGTTCGGGTGACAGAGATTGAGGCGGGCCAGACGCTGGGCATGTCACTGATCCAACAGATCCGCTACATCGTCATGCCACATATAGCGAAGTCGATCTACCCAGCTCTCGCTAACTTTTTCATCGTTGTCCTTGTTATGGGCACCTCCGTAGGCGCGCTGATAGGTGTGGACGAGCTTACAGGGCAGGCGATTAACCTTTCATCCGTCAACTACCGCTGGCTAGAATACTTCACCGTCGTGGCGGGCATGTATGTCGTACTGACGTTCATCGCGTCGATTGGACTGGCATTGCTTGGCCGATGGGTATTCCGCGTTAAGGCGAGGATCTTCTGATGGAGCGCATACTCGAGCAGGCACCACGCTTTTTCTCTGGACCAAACCTAACGCTGCTTTTTGAGTCGGCGATGCTGACGCTTGGAATGACACTGGCGGGTTGCCTCATCGGCTTCGGGCTTGCGTTCGTCCTTGTGTTTCTGCGCCAGACGCCCGGCCTTTGGGCGCTGCCGCTTCGTCTTGTCTGTATCACCTATGTAGAAGTCTTCCGCCGGATCCCGTTTATCGTCGTCATCTACCTCGTCCTCTTCTTCATCCAGACAGTGACGCCTGACGCATCCCTCTTCACAATCGCTGTAATCGCCATCTGTCTATATGCGGTTGCTTATACCGCCGACATCATACGCGGAGGGTTGGAAAGCGTGCCCGCGACACAGGTTGAAGCTGCTCAGGCGATGAACCTCTCGCGGCTACAGACAAACTTGCGCATTGTCCTGCCACAAGCCTGGCCAGTCATTGTTCCGCCCGCAATCGCGTTTGCCGTCAGCTTCATCAAAGACACGGCACTTGTCAGCCAGGTTGGCGTTTTCGAGCTGACGTTTCGTGGCAAGGAGCTGAATAATCAGGGTTATTCTGGTATTCTTGTCTTCGGCACTATCGCCTTTTGCTACTTCCTTCTATCTTTCCCGCTCAGTCTTCTGGGCCAACACTTGGAGAAACGCCTTGCCACACCTCGCGGTGAGCGACGTACGCGCAAAATACGGCAGCCTTGAGGTCCTGAAGGGCATCAGCTTTTCGATCGAAAAAGGTGAGATCGTCGCCCTGGTCGGCCCGTCAGGGTCGGGCAAGTCAACCGTTCTTCGGGCCTTGATGGGTCTGACGCCTATCACGGGCGGTGACGTTGATTTGGCGGGTGAGCGCCTGAATTATTCGTCGTCGCGTGAAGTGCGCGCGGCCCGTGACCGGATGGCCATCGTATTTCAGCAGTACAACTTGTTTCAAAACATGACTGTCATGCAAAACCTCACGCTGGCTCCCCTCAAGATCAAGCGCTGGGACCGGGCCGAGGTAGAGGCCGAGGCGCGGCGCCTTTTGGGGCTCGTTGGATTGTCTGACAAGATCGACGCTTATTCCGACCAGCTTTCAGGGGGACAGCAGCAGCGCGTGGCGTTGGCCCGCGCTCTTGCTTTAAAGCCTCAGATATTGCTTTTGGATGAGGTCACTTCAGCCCTTGATCCCGAACTTGTTGGCGAGGTCCTGGATGCGATACGGAAACTGGCCGCCGAGGGCATGACGATGGTCATTGTCAGTCATGAAATGGGGTTTGTTCGCGAGGTTGCCGACAAGGTCGTCTTCATGGACGCAGGTCAAATCATCGAGGCCGGCACACCTGCCGAGCTTTTCGACACACCCAAGACCGACCGCGCCCAAAACTTTTTCTCGAATATTCTTCGCCACTAGGGGCTGCCAAACATGATCGATTTTTTCTTCAACGCGGCCCCCAATCCCCTAAAAGTCGGTCTCTTTCTTGAAGAGAGTGGATTGGAGTATCGGGCGATCCCAATCGATACCAAACTTGGTCAGCAGCATACAGATGGATACCGTGCTATCAATCCGAATTCGAAAGTTCCTGCCATTGACGACGACGGCACGGTTGTATTCGACAGCAACGCAATACTTCTTTACCTAGCTGAAAAGATAGGAAAGTTTCTACCGCCCGCCGATGAACGCGGCGCACTTTTGTCGTGGTTGATGTTTGTTGCAAGCGGAGTGGGCCCATATTCCGGTCAGGCCGTGCACTTTCGAAACTTTGCCCCCGAGAAGATCCCTTACGCAATAAAGCGCTATGATTTTGAAGCGCGGCGACACTGGCAGATTGTTGAGGATCGACTGAGCCATGGCCCATACATGATGGGTAAGGCTTATACGATTGTCGATATGGCGGTCTGGGGATGGGCGGGACGCATACCCTTCATGCTTTCAGACGAGGCCGCAATGGACGCCTATCCGAACTTAACGCGGCTTGTTGCCGAACTCGATGCTCGTCCCGCGGCAGTGCGTGCTCTCGCGCTTAAAGACGCGCACATCTTCAAAGCTGATTTCGACGAAGAAGCCATGCGCAACCTCTACCCGCAAATCTTTGCTTCGGACCCGGACTAAATGGCGACCGGGTCCGATGTCAGAACGGCCATCGTTACCGGTGCAGCATCGGGAATTGGTCGGCGCGTCGCAGAAACATTTGCAGAAGAAGGCTATGCGGTGCTTTGTGCAGATCTTGCCGGCAGTGAAGTCGCGGCGCTGGCGGACGAGTTGTCAAAAGCAGGACTGTTGGCGCAATCCCTGACGGTCGACGTGTCGGATGAAGCACAGATGAAGTCCATGGCCGAGGCCGCTATACAGTGGACGGGGCGGATCGACGCGGTCGCCGCGAACGCAGGCATCATGGTGGAAGGTGACGCTCTATCGTTATCGCTTGAGGACTGGAACCGGGTTATGGCGGTCAACGCCACCGGCGCATTCCTTACCGCGCGTGCGACCCTGCCGCACCTAATCGATGCTGGCGGCACGCTTGTCTTTACCGCCTCGACGGTTGGGCTTGTAGGGATGCGAGGTGTCGCGGGATATTCGGCGTCGAAGGGTGCCGTCGTGGCTCTGACGCGTCAACTTGCCGCCGATTACGCCGAGAGCGGTGTGCGCGTAAATGCCGTCGCACCGGGGGCTGTCAAAACGCCACTGTCAGAATCGCAGTTTCGCGCCCGCGCCCGCGATGATGCCCATTTCGAGGAATTGATGCAGGCGGTAATCGCCCGATACCCGATCGGCCGCTTTGGGACCACGGATGACGTGGCGCGAACGATCGCGTTTCTGGCGCTTTTCCTCGTGCCCATCGTCAATGTTCGCGTGCTTACCAAGGATGATTTTGGTTTATATCGCCAGTTCTGGCTGCTTTTCGATTCCGT
>NZ_CALJXO010000074.1:0-8885 GCF_937988555.1 uncultured Boseongicola sp.
ATGAATTTCTTCATGGAAGCGGCCAAGCTGCGGGCGGCACGTCTGCTTTGGAGCCGGATCATGGATGAGTTCGGGCCGCAAAACCCGCGCTCGAAAATGCTGCGGACACATTGCCAGACTTCGGGCGTTTCATTGCAGGAACAAGACCCATACAATAACGTTGTGCGCACCGCCTACGAGGCGATGAGTGCGGTACTTGGCGGCACACAATCGCTGCACACAAATGCGCTGGACGAAGCAATTGCGCTGCCGACTGATTTCTCGGCACGCATTGCGCGCAACACGCAGTTGATCCTTCAAGAAGAGACCGGTGTGACCAACGTCGTCGATCCTTTGGCCGGGTCGTATTACGTTGAAAGCCTCACGGCAGAATTGGCCGAAAAAGCTTGGGCGATCATCGAGGAAGTCGATGAGATGGGGGGCATGACCAAGGCCGTTGCCACGGGCATGCCGAAGCTAAGGATCGAAGAATCTGCAGCGCGTCGTCAGGCGATGATCGACAAGGGCGATGAGGTAATCGTCGGGGTTAATAAGTATCGCAAAGACAAGGAAGACCCGATCGATATCCGCGATATCAACAATGATACGGTGCGCGCCAGCCAGATCGAGCGTTTGGATCGCATCAAGGCGACGCGCGATACCAAGGCCTGTGAGGCTGCGCTTGTCGCGATCGAAAAATGTGCAGCCGAAGGTGGAAACCTGTTGGAAGCGGCGGTTGATGCTGCACGCGCACGCGCAAGTGTGGGAGAAATCAGCATGGCGATGGAAAAAGTTTTTGGACGCCACCGCGCCGAAGTTAAGACGCTTGCCGGGGTGTACGGCGCTGCCTACGAGGGCGACGCGGGCTTTGCGGCGATCCAGAAGGAAGTTGAGGATTTCGCCGAAGAGGAAGGCCGCCGTCCCCGGATGCTGGTCGTGAAAATGGGGCAGGACGGTCACGACCGGGGTGCCAAGGTGATCGCAACTGCCTTTGCAGATATTGGTTTTGACGTGGATGTCGGGCCTTTGTTTCAAACACCCGCGGAAGCCGCGCAAGATGCTATCGACAACGATGTGCACGTGATCGGAATTTCCAGTCAGGCGGCCGGTCATAAGACGCTTGCGCCGAAGTTGATCAAGATATTGGGCGAACGCGATGCTGGCGATATTCTAGTGATTTGTGGCGGCGTCATTCCGCAGCAGGACTACGAATTCCTGAAATCTGCAGGGGTGAAGGCGATCTTTGGGCCAGGAACGAATATTCCCGATGCGGCTTCTGATGTTCTGAAGCTCATACGCGCTGCGCGCGCCGAGTGACCATCCGCGCAAAGTTGCTGGCAGGCGGCACGCTTGGAGCCGTTTGGGCGCTGGGCGTGGTCTGGGTCGGAGTGACGGCGATAAACTTGCCGATTTTCACGCTGACGCCGACATTGCTGATGGCGTTTTTGGGGCCCGGTTTGGTGGTTGCGTTGATGGTCTTCTGGTCAGCCATGCGCCGGCTCGGATCGGACGAACTGATGGATGGCAGCGATACCGGGGCAGATGTCAACGCGTGCGTCTTGCGCAACACGATCGAGCAAGTCGTTCTGGCACTTTGCCTTTGGCCAGCAATTGGGTTTCTGGCAGCCGGCGATGGTCCGGGGCTGCTTGTCGCGTTAGGCGTTTCCTTCCCGCTGGCGCGTCTTGCCTATTGGGTCGGCTACCGTATTTCGCGTCCGCTCCAGCTTTTTGGGTTTGCGGCCACTTTCTTTGCAACGGTGTTTTCGTTGCTTTGGGCTGGCGGGACTTGGCTGACGTGACGTTGCGACATTTGTGAATTGCGATAATTTCCCTTGAAACGAACCCTCGGTTAGCCCCATCAAGCTATATGAGATTTTCGCTGGAACTTGATCACCTCGCGGTTGTTGCGCGCACTCTTGAAGAGGGCTGTTCGTACGTCGAAGCAGTTCTTGGAGCCGAGCTTTCGGCAGGTGGGCAGCATGATGGCATGGGTACCCACAACAAGCTTTTGTCGCTTGGCACTGATGTATATCTGGAAGTGATCGCTATTGATCCGCATGCGCCAAAGCCAAAACACCGGCGGTGGTTTAATCTGGATAGCTATGACGGCGCGCCGCGGATGATGAATTGGATTTGTCGGACCGATGATCTTGAAGCGGCACTAGATGAGGCCCCCCCCGGATCAGGTCGCGCAATGTGGCTGTCACGCGGGGATATGCGCTGGCAAATGGCGGTGCCAGAGTTCGGCAAGCTGCCCTTCGATGATGCAAGCCCGGCACTGATCCACTGGGGTGACAGCGCGCATCCTGCAGGACGCCTGCCGGATTGCGGGTTTCGCCTTGTGCGGCTGGATGTGTTCCACCCACGAGCCGGTGAATTGATCGATGCCTTTCCTGCGCTGAACAGACTGCAGTCGACGCTGGTACGTGAGGGGCCGGAAAAGCGGTTAATCGCAACGATTGCGACACCGGAAGGCAACCGGATCCTCGCATGATTGTGCGTCCGGCCACGCCGCGTGACGCTACCGGAATTTCAGCTGTGCTGAACCCGGTTATCCGCGACACGACAATCTCGTTTAAGCCTATCGAACTCAGTCTCGATGAAGTGGCGAAGCTCATCGAAAATGCGCCAGGCATATTTGTGGCCGAAGACGACGGCGTGATTCTAGGCTATGCCAGTTACGACCAATTCAGGCGCGGACTTGGCTATGCGCGTACGATGGAACACTCGATCATACTTGCCCCCGAGGCACGCGGGCGGGGGACAGGCCGCGCGTTGATGCAAAGGGTCGAGGATCACGCCCGCGCGGCTGGGATCGGATCGCTTTGGGCCGGCGTCAGCGGCGAGAACCCAGAAGGCGTTGCCTTCCATGCACGGATCGGGTTTGAAACCGTCGTTGTGTTGCCAAAGGTCGGTTTCAAGTTCGGTCGCTGGCTGGATCTGACCATGATGCAAAAATGGCTACAACCCATGGGTGACGACGCGGAGAGTTCCGCGTAAGATCATGTCCATGTCCGTTTGGTCCCGCATAGCTGACGCGCTTGCCGCACTACGCTCTGGCGAAAGTCTCGCCTCGGTGTTCGACATGCTGCGCTCGCCACCAGAACGCTCGATTGCGTTCACGATTGCGGTGATTGCCTTGGGCGCGAAGATGGCGAAGGCTGATGGTTTAGTGACACGCGACGAAGTGACTGCGTTTCGCGAAGTTTTTCATATTCCGGCCGCCGAGGAAGGCAATGCAGCCAAGCTGTTCAATTTTGCGCGCCAGGACGTGGGGGGATTTGAAGAGTACGCCACACGCATCGCGCGGATGTTTAACGAGGCGGATGGAACACTTTGCGACTTGCTTGAAGGGCTGTTCTATATCGCGGTGGCTGATGGCGATTATCATCCAAAGGAAGATCAGTTTCTGGCGCGCGTTTCCGAGATTTTCGGCCTGAGCGACCGACAGTTTCGTGCGATCCGGACCCGATTTGTCGCGGACGCCGAGCCTGACCCCTGGGCCGTTCTGGGCGTCGAGCCTGACACGCCGATGAAGGATATTCGCAGCGCCTGGCGAGACCTTGTCCGCGAGACACACCCCGATCGGTTGATGGCGCGGGGGTTGCCGCAAGAGGCGCTGAAAATGGCCGAGAAACGCCTGATCGCGGTCAATCACGCTTGGGAAGAGATTAACAGGGACGCGGCGTAGGTGCGGCTTGTAACCTACAATGTTGAGTGGTTTTCGAACCTTTTTGATGACCGGGGCCGGCTCTTGAACGATGCCGGATGGTCCGGGCGATATAACGTGAAGCGGTTCCAACAGATCGAAGCATTAGGAATTGTTTTCAATGCCCTAGATGCGGACGCCGTGATGATTATAGAAGCCCCTGACAGCGACCGCAGACGTGACGGCGCGGCGGCTTTGGAGATTTTTGCGGAAACGATGGGCTTGCGGTCGCGTCGCGCGGTGATGGGGTTTGTGAATGATACCCAGCAAGAGATTGCGCTTTTGTATGACCCGGATGCGATGACAGTGGAGCACGATCCGCAAGGCGAACCGCGCTTTGATCAGGACTATGAAATCGATCTTGATGTGGATGCGGCGCCGGAAAAGGTGCGCTGGTCTAAGCCTCCGCTTGAGTTGGCGGTACGGACCAAAGATGGCGTGAACTTGCGACTGATTGGAGTGCATGCAAAGTCCAAAGCCCCGCATGGCGCGCGGACGGATGCCGGTGTTATGCGAATTGCCATCGAGAATCGACGCAAGCAGTTGGCGCAATGCATTTGGTTGCGCGAGCGTGTCGATGATCACCTTGATCAAAACGATAGGCTTGTTGTTCTGGGTGACTTCAACGACGGGCCGGGCTTGGATGAATATGAAAAATTGTTCGGACGGTCCGGCGTTGAGATCGTTCTTGGCGTTGATGACGAAGCCGATTTATTTGATCCACATGCTGCCGCGATGATCGGCCGTGTGCCTGGCCCAGTGCCCGCGTCGGCTCGGTTTTGGTTGGCAGATCAAAAGCGTTGGATGGAAACGCTGCTTGATTATGTGATGGTCTCGCCGGCGCTTGTGGACGAAGCGGATCGCTGGCGCATCTGGCATCCCGTTGACGATGCCAATATTGCCGAAGTGCCTGAGTTGGTGAGCGCTTTACTTACCGCGTCAGATCACTTCCCGGTTAGCGTCGAGCTTGATATTTGATGATTTTGCCTCGTTGACGCAATGGGTTCTGAGGTGCATGGTCTCAGCGTGAAATGCGTCGGGGGGATCCACATGGACGCTAGCGGTGACGCAGCGACCGAAGATTGGGGCCCGTTTGGACGGCCACTGTTCGAGGACCCGAGCGCGCGGGCCTTAAGCCGTGTTGGTGTGCTTGATGTTGGCTCGAATTCGGTGAGGATGGTGGTGTTTGATGGCGCCGCCCGAAGCCCTGCATATTTCTTCAATGAAAAAGTCATGGCCGGCCTTGGCGCCGGGTTGGCGGAAACAGGGCGTCTCAATCCCGAAGGCCGCATAAGGGCTTTGTCAGCGATCAAAAGGTTTCAATTGCTTGCCGAGGGCATGAGAATCGCACCGCTTACAGCTGTTGCAACAGCTGCGGTGCGCGAGGCGGAGGACGGTCCCGCGTTTAGGGAGGAACTACAGCGCGAGACTGGCCTTCGCCTTTGGGTTATCGACGGAGAGGAAGAGGCCCGCCTTTCAGCACAAGGAGTTTTGTTGGGTTGGCCGGGGGCCTATGGGTTGGTCTGCGATATTGGTGGTTCGTCGATGGAGCTTGCCGAATTGCGGGACGGCCGGGTCGGCAAACGGATTTCAACCAAGCTTGGCCCGCAGCGGCTGAAAACCATCAAGGGCGGTAAGAAGGGGCTTAAAAATCATATTGCCGTAGAAGTTGCTGCCCTTGCCGAAACGATGGGGTCGCAGAAGGACCGCCTCTTTCTAGTGGGTGGGTCGTGGCGCGCTTTGGCGCGGATCGATATGGATCGACGCGGTTATCCACTGACGGTTTTGCACGAATATAGGATGTCGCGGAAATCGGTTCTGGCGACGATTGACTACATTCAGGACTCCAAGATTGAAGACCTGCGCCTGCGGTGCGGGCTGAGCGAAAGCCGGATGGCATTGGTGCCGTTGGCCTCACTGGTTTTGAAGGAATTGATCCGCCAGTTAAAGCCGTATGATATTGCGATTTCCAGCTATGGGATCCGCGAGGGCATGCTTTATGAGCAGATGCCGCAGCGCCTGCGGGATCGCGATCCGTTAATCGAAGCCTGCCGGTTTGCCGAAGCGAAAGATGCGCGCATGCCCGGTTTTGGGCGGCGCCTTTACGATTTTGTGCTGCCGCTTTTTTCAGGCCGCAAGGCCGCGCCGCATCGGTTGGTTAAGGCCGCCTGTTTGCTGCATGACGTCAGCTGGCGTGCGCATCCGGACTATCGCCACGAGGTCTGTTTTGACGAGGCGACACGGGCGAACCTTGGCGGCATGACGCATTCGGAACGGGTGTTTCTTGGGGTTGCATTGCTGCATCGCTATAAAAACAGCCGTGTGAATTCCCGTTTTGACCCCTTGTTCAAGCTGATCGACGATGACTTCCTGAAGCAAGCCGAAATTCTTGGGAAGGCAATGCGCTTTGGTGCCATGCTGACCGCGTCGAAAGACGAGAAAATGGGGAGTTTCAAGTACTTCCCTAAGAAACAAAGGCTTGAGGTTCGTCTAGCGCCGGGAACGCGTGGTCTGTTTGGTGAAGTTGCAGAAGCGCGCCTGAATTCGCTGGGTTCAGCGCTGGGAGCAACAGATATTGTTGTGATTGGGCGCTAAAGCTCAATCTCGTCGGTGTCGTTTTCTTCCGGCTTCAACGGGGTCTTGCGGCGGATGATGATGTCACCGTTTGGGAGGACTTCGGGCGCGTGGTAGGCATCAAGACTATCGAGAAGCGCCGATAAGTCGTTGATGGCGGGCTCCATTTCTTCAAGCAATCCACGCATGAAAAGCCGTAAAGCTTCGCTCATCAGATCTCTCCCCTCGGGTTCGGGGGCATCTTGCGCAAACGAAGGGGCGGCGGCAAAAACCAGTGGGATGAGTAAACGAAGCATAGCCTTATCTTAACAGAAGTTGAGGGCTTTTACGATTCCCGCTGAGACAAAAAATGGCCGGGCGAAATACCCGGCCATTGAACGTCTTGGATCGGGCCCGCGTTATTCAGCGGCCATCTTGATGACGGGCTCCATGTTATCAAGTTCGGCGTCGGGCAGGTGACACTTGATCTGATGACCGTTGGCAAGCGTGCGAACCGGCGGCATTTCCCTGTCGCAAAGCCCGTCCGCAACCTTGTTCTTCCAGCGACAGCGCGTCTGGAACGGACAGCCGGGCGGTGGGTTCATTGCCGACGGGATGTCGCCGTCCAACACGATGTGCATTTTCTGGATGCTGGTGTCCGCAATGGGAACAGCGGACAAAAGCGCCTCGGTGTAGGGGTGGTATGGCGGCGAGAACACCTGATCGGTGGTGCCCAATTCAACCACGTGGCCAAGGTACATGACCATCACACGGTCCGACAGATAACGAACGATCGACAGGTCGTGGCTGATAAACAGCAACGTCGTTTTCTCGTTACGCTGGATCTCCATGAGGAGGTCCGTGACCGCCGCCTGCACCGACACATCAAGCGCTGAGACCGGCTCGTCTGCGACCACGATGCGCGCGCCGCCTGAGAATGCGCGCGCGATACCAACACGTTGTTTCTGACCACCCGAAAGCTGGCGTGGCATACGGTCAGCAAATTCTCGCGGTAGTTTCACCAGGTCGAGAAGTTCAAGCATCCGCGTGCGGCGTTCGGCTTGGTTGTTGCCTACTTTGAAGATTTCCAAAGCGCGAATGATTTGTCGACCAACCGTCATCGATGGATTGAGCGTGTCGAAGGGGTTTTGGAAAACCATCTGAACCGAAGAGACCGTTTTGGTGTCGCGTTTCTCAATTGGCAGGTCTTGGATTTCCCGGTTGTCGAGAAAGATTTTGCCTTCAGTTGCGGTCTCAAGGCCCATAAGGACCTTTGCAAAGGTCGACTTACCGCAACCCGATTCCCCAACGATGGCGAGAGTCTCGCTCTCGCGGGCCTCAAAAGTGAGGGTTTCGTTGGCTTTGACGACCTTCTTGTTGGCACCTCCCAAGAGCGCGGTGGCAGAAACCTCGTAGTATTTTTTGAGGTCTTCCATCCTGAGAACGACGTCGCCGGGCTCGGTTTTCTTGGTCTGCTCGCCGAGCTCGATCGGTGCGTTCCAATCGATTTCCTGGAATTTCACGCAGCGCGTTGCGTGGCGGTCATCACCTTTGACTTTTTGCATTTTTATGTCGCCAACGTTGCAGCGACCTTCCTCGAAATAGTCACAACGCGGACCGAAGTTGCAGCCATCTGGACGCTTGTGGGGCAGGGGGAAGTTCCCCGGAATAGCCACAAGAGGGCGGGAGTTTTTGTCCGCGCCCGGAAGCGGGATCGAGCGGAAAAGGGCTTGCGTATAAGGGTGTTGCATCTCGTCGAAGACGTCTTCGATGGACCCGGTTTCGACCGCTTCGCCGGAATACATGACGCAAAGTCTATCGCAGGTTTCAAGCACCAGTCCAAGGTTGTGGCTGATGAAGAGCATTGAGGTGCCATACTTCTTGCCAAGGTCTTTAACCAGCTCGACGACGGCGGCTTCCACTGTCACGTCGAGGGCAGTTGTCGGCTCGTCAAGGATTAAAAGCGACGGGTTCGCCATGAGAGCCATAGCGATGACAATACGCTGTTGCTGTCCACCCGAAAGCTGGTGCGGATAGCTTTGCAGTATGCGCTCGGGATCAGGAAGGCGGACGTCTGTGACGACTTCAAGAGCGCGTTTATACGCCTCTTTTTCGTCGACGCCATCGTGGATCATCGGCACTTCCATCAGCTGCCTGCCGATCTTCATTGCCGGGTTCAGCGAGGCCATTGGCTCTTGATAAATCATCGCAATCTCGCTGCCACGGATTGCGCGAAGTTCCTCGTGAGACATTTCGGCCAAGTCGCGGCCTTTGAATTTTATCGAGCCACCGACGACGCGCCCATTGACGCCCAAATCTTGCATGACGCCAAGTGCCACAGTGGATTTGCCGCAGCCACTTTCGCCGACAAGGCCCATGGCTTCGCCGGGTTGCACGGTGCAGGAAAAGTCCATGACCGCGGGGATTTCCCGAAGCCGTGTGAAGAAGCTGATGGACAGGCTGTCGATCTCCAGGATCGGTCCGTCATAGTCCCGTTTGCTCATCTTGTGTCCCTCCTTGGGGCCGTATTTTTGGCAGGTCGGGCGCTGTTGGCAATTCGTCGGTGCGCGCTTCCGGTGCTTTCATCAGTCCTTAAGGCTCTCTTCGCGCAGACCATCCGCCAATAGGTTCAATCCGAGAACGA
>NZ_CALJXO010000075.1:0-6525 GCF_937988555.1 uncultured Boseongicola sp.
ACAAGCTTCGGTTTTCCTTTGCTATTCTGCGCCGAGGCGGTTTTATTGATGCGCAAGAGGCGCAAAAGACGTCGTCTTCTTGCATCTGAACTTCAAAACAAGGCGTTTTAGCAGGAATTTGAGACGATATGGCGCGCAAAACATCAAAACCTGCGGTAAAAGGCAAACCTAAGCCAACCCGTGCAACGGTCGCAAAGACGAAAGTAACTGCGAAGGTTGGACTGCCTGTCCCCGTCGTCGGTTTGGGTGCCTCTGCAGGAGGCCTCCAAGCCTACAGCGCTTTTCTCGACGCCGCTCTGGCTGACTGTGGCGCGGCGTTCGTCTTAGTTCATCACGTGGACCCGCATCACAAAAGCCTCATGGCAAATCTTTTGACCAAACATACGGCGATGCCCGTGGTACTGGCCAAGGATCAAACCTCCGTACGGCCGGATCATGTCTATATTATCCCCCCAAACAAATACCTGGAGATCAGGAAAGGGGTGCTGCAACTATCAGAACCGACAGGCCGCCGTGGCACGAGGCTGCCGATTGACCTGTTCCTTCGGTCATTGGCCAAGGACTTGGGCCAGAACGCCATCGCAGTGATCCTGTCGGGCACCGGAAGTGACGGGTCTGCGGCCATTCGCGAGATCAAGGAACAGGGCGGCATCGTTCTGGTGCAGGACCCCGCCGAGGCTCAACATGACGGGATGCCGCGCAGTGCGATTGCGACTGGGGCTGCCGATCACGTTGTTGGTGTCGCTGAGATGCCGGGAATTATCACGGACTACGTCCGACATCCATTCGTTCAGAACGGCAACGCCAAGAAGGTGCTTGGTGAGAATGCCAAGGGCTCGTTGGACCAGGTCATTGCCGTTCTGAAGGCGCATTCGCCAATCAATTTTGAACTTTACAAAGAAGGCACGCTGCTGCGCCGGATTGAGCGGCGGATGACACTGCGCCACATGAAAAATCCGGGCGACTACCTTGCGCTATTGAAGGACTCGGCGGAGGAGGCGCAGAACCTCAGCGCCGATCTTCTGATCAGCGTAACATCCTTTTTTCGCGACAAAGATGCATTTGATCATCTGGAAAAGAACGTCCTTGAGGGATTGGTCAAGTCCCATGACGCAGGGCACCCGATGCGGATTTGGGTGCCCGGATGTGCCACGGGCGAAGAAGCCTATTCGCTCGCTATGCTGGTGATCGAGAAAATATCGACGCTTCGCAAAGATGTGAAGTTGCAACTCTTTGCTTCGGATGTCGATGAATGCGCGCTGACGATAGCACGGAATGGCGTCTATCCGGATTCCATTGCTGAAGATGTTTCTGCCGCGCGGTTGAAACGTTTTTTCAAAAAAGAAGACCACAGCTATCGCGTGACGCCGGAATTGCGCGATACCGTTGTTTTTGCCAATCAGAACATTCTAGCGGATGCGCCGTTCTCCAAACTGGACCTGATCTCCTGCCGTAATCTGATGATCTATTTGACACCAGATGCGCAAGAGAGGGTCATTCAGATGTTTCATTTCGCGCTCAACGACGGGGGCACATTGTTTCTGGGCATGTCTGAAACGGCACGTGATCACGATGCTCTTTTTGAGCCGCTGTCAAAGAAATACCGTGTTTATAAACGCGTGGGCCACGCGCGCGGCCGCGCCTTTGATTTCCCGAATGTGCAACGTTCCTTCGCCAATGCAGCTGTCAGCCCAAATCCCAGGCAGTTTCAAGCCGCTGGCAACAGATTGGCAGAGTTGAGCCAAAGTCTGCTTCTGGAACACTATGCCCCTGCGGTGGTTCTGGTGAACGCCCAGTCAGAGGCGCTCTATTTCGAGGGACCCACGGATAATTACCTTAAGCTACCATCGGGCGAAACCAGCCGTGATCTGCTGGCAATGGCGCGTCAAGGGCTTCGGGCGCGCCTGAGTAGCGCCATTCGGATGGCGCGGCAATCAGACACTGTGGTAAAGAAAGAGGCCACTATCGAGCGGGGAGGCGAAAGAGTCGGCGTCACGATTCAAGTGCATCCTGTAACGTTGGACGATACCAAGCTGTTCCTTGTGACCTTCGCTGACCAATCCATTACGCCGATTGTGCCGATATCGGACGATCCGAACGCGGAAATGAACCGGCAACTGGAACAGGACCTTGAAACCACAAGGGCCGAGCTGCGCAACACTATCAGTGATTATGAACGGTCCACCGAAGAGCTGAAGGCCGTCAACGAAGAAGCCATGTCGATGAACGAGGAGTTCCAGTCGACAAACGAAGAGCTGGAGACCTCAAAGGAAGAGCTGCAATCCCTGAATGAGGAGCTGACCACGCTCAACACCCAGCTTCAGCAAAAAATCGAAGATGAACGCCGCTTGTCGGATGATCTGAACAATCTGCTGTCGAGTTCGGGCATCGCAACGCTGTTTCTGGACACTGAATTCAAGATCAAGCGGTTCACGCCAACGACACGCGACCTGTTCAACCTTATCAGTAAGGACATCGGACGCCCGTTCAGTGACATCACTGGCAGGATCAAGGATTCGGACCTGCTCAAGGACGCCGAAACGGTCCTTGAAACCCTTGTTTCGAACGAATGCGAAGTTGCGAGCGACGACGGGCAGTGGTTCGTCCGCCGCATCCTTCCCTACCGGATGCAAAACGGCAAGATTGATGGCGTTGTGGTGACATTTTCCGAAGTGTCGCAGCTTAAGGAGTTGCAGCATGAGACCGCCACCGCCCGAGAGTTTGCCGAGAGCATTATCGATACGGTGCGTGAACCGATGCTGGTGCTTGACGGCGCATTTACAATTATTGCGGTCAGCCAGTCATTTAGTCGTGTGTTCGCAACGGACGTCGTCGATGTTATCGGAAAAAACCTGTTCTTGATTCAAAACCGGCAATGGGATGTGCTGCAGCTTCGCCAGCTGTTGGAAGCCATCTTGCCGGAGCAGATGACATTAGAGGCGTTTGATCTGACGTTGGACGCAGGCGATCTCGGTCGACGGGAAATGGTCCTGAATGCGCGCAAGATCATGGGTCGCCCTGAGGATGAGGAGCGCATCCTGATCGCCGTGGAAGACGTAACCGCCCAGAAGTTCGCGCAGCGAGCCATTTTGGACCGCGAAGCGCGACTTGGCGCCATTCTTAGCGCCGCTCCCGAGGCTATCCTGACAATTGATGAGCGCGGCATTGTCGGCACGTTCAACCCTGGTGCAGAGGAGATTTTGGGGTTCAACGTCACGGAGGTGCTAGGTCAGAACGTCAACATGCTGATGCCTGAGCCCGACCGGAGCAGACATGACGGCTATCTGGAGGACTACCTAAAGACCGGCGAAAAGAAGATCATCGGCATCGGGCGCGAGATGGATGCGCTCCGCAAGGATGGCTCCCGAGTCCCGATCCGGCTGACAGTGTCCGAACTAGAGTTGGATGGAGCACGCCATTTCTTGGGCATTATGCATGACCTGACGCATGACAAAAAGCGACAGGCAGAATTGCAGCGCGCCCAGAAGATGGAGGCGGTCGGTCAGCTGACGGGCGGTCTGGCGCATGACTTCAACAATCTTCTGACGGTTGTGATCGGCAATCTTGAACTACTTGAGATGCGCACCGACGACATCAAGTTGCACGAACTGATCAATGAGGCGCTGGAGGCTTCCAATGTTGGCGCTGCGCTCACCAATCAGTTGCTTTCTTTTTCGAAAAGGCAGTCCCTTGCTCCCGAAAGCGTCGCCTTGAACGAGCTTGTAGAAACGATGCTGCCGATACTACAACGCACCCTTGATAAACAAATCAGCATCGAAACCCTGCTGGCGGATGATCTGAATCTTATCTTGGCTGACCCCGGACAGATCGAAAGCGCCATTCTCAATCTAGCTATTAATGCGCGCGACGCGATGCCCGATGGTGGAACGCTCACATTGGAAACACGCAATGTTGCTTTGGACGCTGATTATGCCGCAGCGCAGGTCGATGTGACCCCTGGGAATTATGTGTGCTTGTCCGTGACGGATACGGGCACCGGGATGTCGCCTGAGACGCAGGCACGGGTGTTTGAGCCGTTCTTTAGCACAAAGGGACCGGGCACCGGGTCGGGTCTTGGCCTGAGCATGGTGTATGGCTTTGCCAAACAATCAGGTGGCCATGTTGTGATCTACAGCGAGGTGGGGCAGGGCGCGACCGTTAATCTGTTCCTACCGGCCGCTGGGGCGGCATTGGGCGAGGGCAAAATTGCTCCACTAGAAAAAGTATTCAAGCCCGCGAACGAAACGATCCTTGTGGTCGAGGATGACCCGAAGGTCCTACGCCTGACTGCCACCCGTCTCGAAGAGCTGGGCTATCAAGTCATCGCGACCACGAACGGCCCAAAAGCGATGGATATCTTGAAACGACGTGAGGACATCGATCTGGTCCTATCCGACGTTGTGATGCCGGGCGGTATGACGGGTTTTGACGTCGCCGATCAGGCACTGGCGTTGCGACCTGACCTGAAAATCTTGTTGGCCACCGGCTATGCGAAAGGCATTAAGCCACGCGATCCGGCGTCTGCTGAAATTGACCACATAATCTTACGCAAGCCCTATGGCATAAAGGAATTGGCAGGAACTCTGCGTGGGCTGCTGGACTAAAGTATTTACGACGTCTGGACGTCTCCAGCGAACAAGTATCCGATAACGCGTACGGTTTTTTGCTCAGTATGGGCGTACTTGAATCACGCTCTATTTTGCGGCGCAGACGTGCTTTCTGATTATCGATGTTGCGATCAAGTGGAGACCATTTCGCGCCATTCAGAAGGTCCATCAAACGATCACGTGACAAAACCCGCTTGGGGTTCTGCAAAAAGATATTGAGCAGCCGGAATTCTCCACCTGTCGGGTCCACAATGTCGCCGGTGCGGTCAAGCGGTTCGAATTGGTCGAACCGCGCCACCATGCCATCGAACGAATGAGTCCGTCCTGAACAAGGGTTTCAGGCAGACATACGGACGATCTGATTCATTCTGGCAGGTGCCATTGCCACACCGACGCCCTGACAGAGCTTAGGGATCAGCCAGATCAACTGACAAATAGTAATCCTCAGGTGCCTGAGGATCATGCGGATGTTGTGACCACAGCCGCAGAGGACGGCAAAGATTGCGTCGCCATCGGTTCCCTTGAGCGGACATCGCGTCAGTCGGCCGTCGTTTTTCATGTGGCCGATCATCGGCTCTATGGCGCTGCGCCGTCGTAGAAGCTTAGCGATGGTTCTGGTGACGCCGCGCCGGGCACCGCTGAGGAATACTTTGACGTTCTCCACGCCATGGCCACGGTATCCACGGTCGACGAAAGCGAACTCCGGCTTTTGGTCGGTCAGGTTTTCGACTTGCTCCAACGCCTCGGCCAACGTGTGACCGTCATAGGGATTGCCTGACAGCGCCCGCATCCCGACCACAAAGCCACCCCTGTTGGTTGTGGCGACGCTGACCTTAGTTCCGAACTCGTAGCGCTTGTGCGCCTTGCCCTTGGAAATACAGTCCACCGCTGGCTCATGTAGAGAGTACAGTTTTTTCTTGTCCTTCGGTTTTTGGGCCAGCAGCCGGTTCACCAGCGCGATCATCTCTACCAGACGCGCCCTCAGCGCCCCTTCCGGAACTTTGCCCAGTTGCCGTTCGATGTCGCGCAGTACGCGGCCTGTGTAGCCCTTGAGCCTGCGCAGCGCCTTGCGCATCCGCTTGAACTGGCGGGCATGGGCATAGCGGCCGACCTGACCAGCTAGCCGGGGTGCGAGGCGGTTGTAATTCTGGCGCAGGCCGATCCCGGCCTCACGAGCCAGTCCGACCAGTTTGCGCCGGGCCTTTTCATACAGTTGGGCATCGGTGGGATGGGCGATGTTCTTCTCCATGACCGTGGTGTCGACAGTCACTCTTTTGAGGTCATTGCCCTTCACCATCCCGGCCCGTTTCCCGGCTTCAATTGTCTGGGTCAACATCCATTCAACACCTTCCTCGCCAATCCGTTTGCGCCAGCGCGTCAGGGATGAGGGATCAAGCGGCAGACGATGCTGAAAGAACGTCTCACCGCAGAAATGCTGCCAATATGGGTTCTCGGACCACCGGGCCACGACCGCCTCGTCCGAAAGCGCAAATGCATGTTGGAGATAGCACAGTCCCGCGACCAAACGCGGTGAGGTGGCTGGGCGACCGGTATGTGACGGGAAAAACCCGGACCATTCCCGCTCGAAGACTTCCCAGTCGATCAGGGCGGCGAGCTTCACCAGTTCATGGCGCATGTCGATCATTTCGATCAACCGGGCGCGCAGGAGGTCGTCTTGTTCTGCGGGTTGTTTTCTTGGCTTCATATCGTGGCTCGAAATTGCAGGGTTCCTGCCGATATTATATCCAACCCTGCACTTTCTACCCAACAAAACCGTGCTGTTTTCGAGCAAAATCAGCTAGATAAGAGTTGTTCAGGTCGGACTGTTTATGGTCAGGACACGTATATCGAAAAAACCTAAACATGGACATTCTTCGTGGAATATCCTCTGAACGGTAAGAGTGCCTTCACTGAAAGC
>NZ_CALJXO010000076.1:0-5066 GCF_937988555.1 uncultured Boseongicola sp.
CAGATACTTCACGTCGATGTGGATATACCCGGGTTCGTATGCCTTGAACCCGCTGTGCTTGGGCCGTGCCACCTTTGCTTTCAAATCGCGCAGATTGCCCACACCATGCCGCCGCAGACACCGATCCAGCCCTGAGCGCGAGACATCCGGGTTCAGAAACTCCCGCACCACCGCCAGCAGGTCATCCAGCGAGACTAGCAGCGTCTTGCGCAGGGCCACTGCAACGGCCTCTTGCGCAGGCGTGAGCGTTGTTTGCAGCCGGTGGGCTGTGTGGCTGCGGTCATTTACACTATCGCGCTTGCGCCACTTCCACACTGTCTGTTCGGTTGTGCCGTACCGCTCCGCCAGAACCCAAGCAGGCTCGGAACGTCCTCCCGGGTGTCATCTAAAACCGATCTTGCCATGAAAAACGCAGAGCGGCGAGGGTCTATGTGATCGTCCGGGATGGAACACCTATCCGGCAGGCTTGAAGTAGTTCCAGCACTCTTGGGGGAGTATAGGTCGCAGACCTCAGCGATGGCGTCGAACATTTCGGTGAAGGAGCGCGCGCCGATGCGGCGCAGGTGGGCTTTGAGTTTGGAGAAGGCCATTTCGATAGGGTTTAGGTCTGGACTGTAGGGTGGCAGAAAAAAATACCAGCACCCTGCATCACGCATAGCCTTTGCGGCCTCTGCGTTCTTGTGAGTGGCGAGGTTATCCAGAATGACCACGGTTCCGGGAGTGAGTTCGGGTACCAACACTTTTTTCGAGGTAGGCGGCGAAGGCGGGGCCATTCATCGCGCCCTTTATCACTCAGGGCGCGATCATCGCGTCGGCACTCAGTCCAGCGACGAAGGTCTGCGTGCCCCAGGCTCCAAACGGTGCATTCATCACCAACCGATCCCCACGCCGGGACCGCCCGCGCTGTCGCGTCAGATTGGTTTTGACGGAGGTTTCATCCGCTCCCTGACAGGCGATTGCACAACAATCTGCCGAGAAGGAATGAACACAAGCCGTTGTGGCGCTGCGCGCATCGCTGGCATGCGGCGCTGCTCCCTTTCGACACGTCGCCGCTTTACATGAGCACGAAGGCGTTCGGTCGCGACCAGTGTCTTTATTTATATGTGTAGCCGAGCTTGCAGAGGAATTTTCCGATGGAATTGCGGTGCGCCCGCACGCCCGTCGCATCCAGCAGAGCGGCACTCAACTCCGGCATCGTGATGTCTGCAGCCTTTTCTATGATCTCTCCAAAGAACGCACGGTGCGGATCAAGTTTTCCGCTGTCTCTAGGTCGGCCTTGAACCGCAGTCTGAATCTGACCAGTGCGCCGGATTGCAAGCGCCCAACGCGCCCCGGTCGCAGGTGAAAGCTTCAAACGCAACGCCGCCGCGCGCCCACTTAACCCTTCTTCAATATATCCTTGAAACCGCGCCCGAAGCGAATCCGGCAAAGGTGCTGACATGATCCGTCCTCCCAGACAGGATGAATCATAAACTCAACCTCAAGGGAATCTCAAATGATTCAGGTTTTGGGCGGGATGCTTTAATCTGACAATGCCGCGCGAAACTGTGATCAGCCAATAGTATGGAATTCCGAAGCAACGACGTTTAACGTTTTTGAGGGCAAGTTATTGCCAGACAATCAGATCGGGATTTCGGGAATGCACATCAAGGGAAACGTGATCACAGCTGTTGCCATATCTGTACTAGGTTTGGTGGCGTCTACCGTGACTGGCAATGCCGACAGTCATGGAAATAAATTCGTCCATAGCCGCGCGTTCAAGGGTCAAGTCTATGTCATGTATCAGGATCATATGTCCCTCTATACGTACGATAGAGATCAAGTGGGAGTATCAAACTGCAAAGATGAATGTGCAACGAACTGGGTCCCAGCGTTGCTCGACGCAGGAACCCAGTTGGGCGAAAGCTATACCCTCATAAAACGCGCGGACGGAAAAATGCAGGCAGCCTTTCGGGGTATGCCGTTGTACTTGTATTCCGGAGACCAGGTCCCTGGTGACACTAACGGTGACGGAGTAGACAGTGTTTGGCATCTGGCGCGACCTTGAGCCGTCAGATGGCACCCAGCCGAAACTTAGGCTTCTAGAACGTGGGCGGCAGTGCCATCAGCGCATCCAGGTCGCGTATCAGAAGGTCGCCGATCGGCTATGAGTGGCCACGCACGGTATCGTCCTGGCGCCTCAGGCATTGTTCTTCCAACCAAGCGTTGAGATCGTCGAAGCTGTTGAAGCGGGGCGCTGGCACGAGAAAGTTCCGTCGCCCGTAGCCGATCACGCCTTCGACATTGCCTTTGTCGTTGCCCTTTCCCGGCCGACCGAACTTGTCCTTGAACAGGTAATGCGACTGAAGCTCGGAAAAGATCCTGGTGCGTTCCCGCTTTCCATCGCCGCAGTTCTTGGCAACAGCGATCGAAGTGTTGTCGTAGAGGATCGACAAAGGCACCCCGCCGAGGAATGCAAAGGCTGAGACATGCCCGTCGCAGAACGCTTCGGTGGTCTCGGCAGGATAGGCTTTGGTGAAGAACGCGTCCGAATGCGGCAGCGCCATCGCAAAATAGTGCAGCTTGCACTCGACCCCGTCAATCAGACCAAGCGTCTCGCCAAAATCTACCTGAACATGGCCAGGCAGGTGAGCAAGTGGGACAAACACTTCCCGCGTCCGCCGCTGCTTCTCGCGAACGTAATCCGTGACGATGGTGATGCCGCCGGAGAAACCGTGCTCGTCGGGAAGTCGGGCATGGATACGTTTGGCGGTGTGCCGTTGCTTTTTAATAACCCGTTTGTCGTCTTCCAGGATCTGATCGATAATCGGAATGAACGGATCAAGCTTCGGGCGGACAGGCCAAGCAGTTCGCCGATACCCTGGGGGCACGGAATGCAGCAGGATCTTTGCCACCGTTTTGCGGTCGATCCCATAAAGACGACCAGCTGCACTTTTGCTCATACCATCAACATGGCACGCCCGACGAACACGATTGTATAAGTCCACAGAATACATCTCCCCTCCCTCCGCTAATCGGCTTCAGGTGTCAGAATGCGGAATTTTACTCCGCGACGGCTAGGTTATCAGACCGTTTCTGTGGTCATTTTGTCTCCAGGATTCACATCCCTACTTTTTCAGGAGTTTCCGCATATACTTAACGGCTGCACGCTTGTCCCGGCGCCACTGGGCCAGGACCTCAAGAACCTCGCCCTCATCGTCTACGGCACGCTACAAATATGTTCGCTTGCCAACAATGCGGGCAAAGACCTCATCAAGATGCCAGGTTCCCGAAGGTTGAACCCTGCGGGTTCTGCCATTTGCGGCAATGGCCGGACCGAACTTCAAGATCCAGCGGCGGATCGCTTCATAGCTGACATCGATCCCGCGTTCGGCCAGCATTTCCTCGACTTCTCGAGAGCTCGGCAGAAAGCGAAAGTAGAGTCAAACCCAACGATAGATGACTGGGGGCGGAAACCGGTGCCGTGCGTAGGATATTCTTCTCATCCAAGGGCAATTACCCGTCGTTGAATCGATCGTCGAGTTAACGTGACAATGCCCATGTGCAATCTTGGTGAGCCTTTAGCTGGAACAGACCCAGTCCTGAATTCAAGGATTACCCTCGGTCCCTATGGTCTTTGATTGCATGGTCTCATATTGGTGTCCCAAGTTGTTGCCTGTAGTGTCGGAAAGTCAGACAAACGGGCTTAAGGAGATCAGATATGACGACGCTGTGCTACGCGAAAAAGACCTGCTCGATCGGCATCCACGTGCTGCTGGAAGAGATCGGAATGCCTTATGATCTTAGGATTGTGGATTTTTCCAAGGGCGAGCAGAAAACACCCGAATATAAGGCTCTTAACCCGAAGGGGAAAGTGGCCGCCCTGGTGCGCGAAGATGGGAGCGTTCTGACCGAATTTGCGGCGATTGCTATTTGGCTGGCGATGACCAACCCGGACAAGAAACTGATGCCGACTGATCCCGAAGGGGTCGCGCGGACGATTGAGACAATGGATTTCATCATCGGCACCGTTCACATGCTGTCTTGGCGTCTGTGGCGTCGCCCGGAGGCCTATTCCGACAGCCCGGCCGAGCATGACCAACTGCGGACGCGTGGCAAGACCGCGATGCTGGCAGCCCTTGATTTGGTGGACGAACAATTAGCGGGCAAAGACTACTTGATGGGTGATTTCTCGATCGCGGACACTGCGCTCTATTACAACGAATACTGGGCTGTTGATGTGGCGGGCTGGACGCTTCCACCGAACGTGCAGGCGCATTTCGAGCGGATGAAGGCCCGACCCTCGGTTCAGTCATCCCGCAAACTTGAAGGTGTCGCGTAACGTTGCGTGACCGTGATGTGGCAAGCCATTCTGTAATCGGCGGCAATGTGGTGTCGCGGGCGGCGTAAAAGTCGGCCACTTTGGCCCTTTCAATTGATCGGAGGGCATGAGGATATTCACCGTGGATTTGTATTTGAAGGTGCGGCGCGCTCATTTTCAGGATGGTTTGAGCGGGCGGCAGATTGCCCGCGATTTCGGGATCAGCCGGGATAGTGTATCGAAGATGTTGGCGTATTCAGAACCGCCTGGATATCGCCGAATAGCGGCCGGCGGCCCCACCGCCTCAAGGTATTTGCGCCATTCATAACCCGTGAACCTATTTTGTCTCGCGCGAATGCTTTGCTCCATACCAGACGCGACTAATATGTTCCCTTTTCGTTCTTCTCCAGCTACCGTTGTGCGATTAAACGGCAATTGCAGGTTGGGCAGCCCAATGGACACGGCATATCTGGATAAGTTGAACGACAACCAGCGTTCAGCAGCAACGTTTGGTTTGGCTGCGGATGAACTGTCGCCCCCTTTGTTGGTTATTGCAGGTGCGGGTTCCGGCAAAACCAGCACTCTTGCGCACCGTGTCGCCCATCTTCTTGTGCGCGGCGCAGATCCTCGCCGGATCTTACTCATGACTTTCTCTCGCAGAGCCGCGACCGAATTGGCCCGCCGTGTTGAGCGGATCACCACTCAGGCCATGGGAACGGGATATGCTGCCGAAGCGCTCACCTGGGCCGGGACGTTCCATGGGGTC
>NZ_CALJXO010000077.1:0-33123 GCF_937988555.1 uncultured Boseongicola sp.
CCGGATTATTGACGGTCGCGAAGCCGCAAATATCCCACCGCTGAATGCGCCGGATCAAATCGACGCCATCGCGCTCAGGATAAACGTGGGGCCGATTTATCGGTTCTCCGAAGCCAATGTCGGCCCGCTTACGTCGCAAACGGAAATCTCCGAAGACTTCCGCCGCGGCGCAGTCGCTGGCACAGGTGCTATCCGCGATGCGGCGCGGTCCGCCATTGCCGGGTGGCGTGACAATGGGAATGCGCTGGCCGACATCGGTCAGCAACAGATCATAGCGCGCCACGACGAAAACCGCATCGCCGCAAATATCAGCGTTGAACCCGGCCCGGTGCTTGCTTTCGGCGACATTGGAATCGTCGGCAATACTGACGTGCGCACGCGGCGCATCAATTCAATTGCAGGCCTTGAGGCCGGAGAGCGATTTGACCCTGCCGAAATCATCCGCGCCGAGCGGCGCCTTCGCCGGACAGGTAGCTTCCGCTCGGTTGTCATTACAGAAGGCGATACCGCCACAGCGGACGGCACGCTTCCCCTGACGATTGAGGTCGCCGAACAAACCCCGCGGCGCTTTGGTTTTGGGGCAGAATACAGCACGATCGACGGCATGCGACTGACCGGTTTCTGGCTTCATCGCAACTTCCTTGGCGGTGCGGAACGTTTCCGCGTCGACAGTGAAATCGCCGGGATTGGCGGCGAAACAGGCGGCGTTGATTACGGAGTTGACTTGCGCTACGAACGCCCCGCGACCCCGCGCGCCGACGTCGATCTTTTTGCCGAGCTGGGCTTCGAGCGACTTAATGAACCCGATTTCAGATCCAAAACCGGTGAATCCACGCTTGGTTTTACCCGTTATGCCACGGATGAACTCGTGGTCACATTCGGCGTGGGGTATCTCTATTCCGAAGTCGACGACGACTTTGGTAACGAAACATACTCTCTGATCAATCTGCCACTTGGCCTGACGTTGGACCGTCGCGACGACGCGCTCGACCCTACAAAAGGCATCTTCATCAAAGCCGACGCGATCCCGTATTACGGCCTTGGAAGCACGGAAAGTGGCGCGCATCTGAAGCTGGACACGCGTGGTTTCCGCACCTTTGGCGATACTGTCCCAGTGACCGCAGCCCTCAGACTTCAATTCGGCTCGTTGATCGGGCCATCCCTGACCGAAAGCCCACCGTTTTACCGGTTCTACTCGGGCGGTGGAGGAACCGTGCGGGGGCAAGACTATCAATCGCTTGCCGTTGATGTGGGAGGAGATCGCACGGGGGGGCGCAGCTTTGTGGGAATTTCCGCCGAGGCGCGCATGCGCTTTAGCGAAACCATAACGGTCGTGGGATTTTACGACTGGGGATTTGTCGCAGCCGAAAGCTTTGTCGACGGTGGCGGCGATAGCCACTCCGGAGCGGGCCTTGGCTTGCGGTACAATACCGGGATCGGCCCGATACGCCTTGATCTTGCAACCCCTGTCAGCGGCGCCGCGGATGCGTCCGATTTCTATATCTACGTCGGCATCGGGCAGGCATTCTGATGCGAAAAACGATTGCCTCCGCGATGGCTCTGATACTGCTTGCGGCCTCTGTCTCGGCGCAGGAAAGGCCAGGCCTGTTTGACCGCCTGTTTGGTGGATCACAAGCAGAAGACGCAACCGAAGACCCTGGCGGCTTTCTGGAACGTCTGATCGAAGATAACCTTTCCGGAGATGGCCGCGACGTTGAAATTTCTGGATTTTCAGGCGTGCTTGGCGGCCGCGCCACGATCAATACCTTCACGATCTCAGACACAGATGGCGTCTGGCTTTCGCTTTCCAATGTGGTGCTTGACTGGAACCGCGGCGCGCTTTTGCGGGGCCGCATCGAGGTTGCCGAGCTGTCCGCTGAAAATATCTCCCTGCCGCGGCTTCCCGTTGCGCCCGAAGCTGCGCCCCCCGCGCCCGAAGCCTCAGGCTTTCGGCTCCCGGAACTGCCCGTTTCCGTGTCAATCGAAGGCCTAAGCGCGGGACGGCTCGAAATTGGTGCACCCGTGTTCGGCGTCGAGACCATCGCCTCTCTTCAGGGCGGTTTCCGCCTGGAAGGTGGGGAGGGGTCAGCACAACTTGACGTATCCCGCCTGAACGGAGACGGCCAGTTAACCCTTGATGCAAGTTACAGCAACGAGACCGAGAACCTCGCGCTTGATCTGTCGCTGACCGAAGCCGCAGACGGGATCGTCGCCAATCTCATAAATTTGCCGGACAGACCGCCACTGGCCTTTTCAATTCAAGGCGAAGCGCCGCTTTCGGATTACGCCGCAGACATCCAGCTTGCAACCGACGGCGAAGACCGCCTGACAGGCCGGATCATCACCGTAGCTCCGACAGATGGCACCGACGCCACGCGGATCATTCGGGCTGACATCCGCGGTGATATCGCGCCGCTTTTCAACACCGCCTATCAGCCGTTCTTTGGCCGTGATACGGCACTGGTCGCCAACGTCACAACATTTGCAGATGGCCGAACCGATATCAGCGACCTTTCCCTATCCGCCGAGAGCCTCGCTCTCGACGGTCGGATTTCGCTTGCACCTGGTGGCCTCCCCCGGGAAATTGCTGTGACCGGACAAATTAGCAATCCGGCGGGTGGCGCCGTGCTTTTGCCGCTGTCCGGCCCTGAAACCCGCGTCGATCGCGTTGATCTGGACGTGTCCTTCGATGCCGCACAAGACGACCTGTGGACCGGCCGTTTCGAGATCGCGGGACTGAACCGCCCTGGGTTTTCGGCACAATCCGTGTCCCTAGACGGCAGTGGTCAGATTGACGCCACAACGCCACAAACGGTCACGGCACAATTGCGCTTTGCTGCGACCGCGCTTGATCTTGGCAACCCCGAAGCCGAGCAGGCCCTCGGCGAACGCGTCACCGGCCAGCTTGATATCGACTGGACGAACGGCGAGGCTCTGCGCCTGAGCGACTTTGCGATCAAAGGCGAAAGCTACGGCCTTACCGGCAACGCCGACGTGGCCTTCAATGACAACGGGCCCCAGATTACTGGCAAAGCGGTTGCCAGCGCGACGCGTTTGTCCGCGTTTTCAGGCATTGCTCAACGCGCTTTAGGTGGCGCCGCCGAACTTACGGTCAATTTTGAAGCTGAGCCGCTCGCCGGGTTCTTTGATATCGCCGCCGAAGGCGCGACGCGAGACCTCGTGGTCAGCCAGCCGCAGGCCGATGGTATTTTGGAAGGCGAAGTCGATCTTTCCATCAGCGCACGTCGAAATACGAACGGCACCTTCCTTAATATCGAGCGGCTAAATTCCCCCAACGCCGAAATCACCGGCCGCGCCACATTGCGCTCTGGGGCCTCACAGATCGAGCTGGACGCCCGTCTCTCCGACGCGTCCTTGGTCTTGCCACAAGTTACGGGACCAGTGCGCGTCGCGGCCGATGCAAATGAAGTCGACGGACGGTGGGAATGGACCCTCGACAGCGGCTTTGAGCGTACAATCCTGACCGCAACCGGTACGGCGGTCGACATTTTTGACAGACCAGTTATTGCCGCAAACGGCCGCTTGGCCGCAGACGACCTTGACGATTTTTCCGAATTGGCGGGCCGACCGCTTTCTGGCTCTATCGACACAGCCTTCACAACCGAGATCGTGGCCGACCTTAGCCGAGCGACCCTGAACCTTGATGGCACAGCCTCTGACTTGAAAATTGGTCACGAGCAGGCCGATGCTTTGCTCTCGGGCGACCTCGCACTTGTGATCGATGTCGCAATGGCCGATCAGGTCTTCACGCTGCGGCAATCGACAATAGACGGTCCCGCCGCAAGCCTTTTGGCGGATGGCATCCTATCAAGCACGTCCGGCGCACTTGAGGTCTCGGGCCGCCTTACAGATATTTCGACGGTCTTGGCGGGTGCTCCGTCAGGTCCCCTTACGTTTGAAACTGAAACGGTCCGCGAAGGTGACAATTGGCGGTTCGACGTCAAGACGGATGGCCCCGCGATCAGTCTTGCATCCAACGGGGTCGTGATTGATCCAACCGGCCCGGCCCCCGCGATTGAGGGAGCAGTTAACACCGCTCTTTCCGATCTTTCAATCTTTTCTGACCTTGCGCAACGACGATTAACCGGATCCCTCACGGTCGACGCCTCGGGCCGGGCCACCGCCGATTTGTCAAGCTTCGACATCACCGCCACCGCAAGCGGTAACAACGTGACGACCGGTATCGGGGAACTTGACACCGCCTTGGCCGGGGCTTTGTCCGCCGACATCAAAGCCGCGCGCGACGGAGACGCGATCAGCATCGAAACGGCGCGCTTTTCAAGCAACCTCGTTTCGGCAACCGCCCAAGGCGCGCTCGGTCCAGTCGGAAGCGCTATCGAGATCGACGCCCGTCTGGCCAATGTGGCTCCCTTCGTCCCCGGCTTCGCTGGGGCCGCAAGCGTCACCGGCACAGTCACACAAGCCGACCAACAACGCCTTGAACTTGATCTTGACGCCACAGGCCCCGGTGGCGCGCGGGCCACGATCGCCGGAAGTGTCGCCAGCGATGCGTCGAACCTTGCACTCAGCGTCAGCGGCGGCGCGCCTCTTGGCCTGCTTAATCGCTTCCTCGAGCCCCGCTCACTCTCGGGCGACGTCGCTTTCAATCTCCGTATTGATGGCGCACCAGCCCTTGAAAGCCTTTCGGGTCGCATCACAAGCGCCAATGCCCGACTTGTCGCACCGACCATCGGGATCACTTTGGACGACACCAATCTGAACCTGACACTCGCAAACGCCCGTGCCACGATCTCCGCGGCAACCAATGTCTCGACAGGTGGGCGCCTGGGTGTCGAAGGCCAGATATCACTCACTGGGCAGCGCGACGCCGATCTCGACATCCGTCTGATCGAAGTCGTCCTGAGCGATCCGCAGCTTTACGAGACTGAAATCAGCGGCACCATCACTATTGATGGCCCACTCGCCGGAGGTGCGCGTATCGCCGGAAATCTCGGCCTTGGCGAAACAAACGTCCGCATCCCATCCTCAGGCTTCGGCGGAGCTGGCGCAATTCCAGAGATTATCCACATCAACGAACCGCCACCGGTCCGCAAAACGCGTGATCGTGCAGGGATGCTTGAGCGCGACGCCGATGCCCGCGCCGGAGCCGGCCCGGTCTTCCCGCTGAACATCAACATCGCTGCACCAAACCGTATTTTCGTTCGCGGCCGGGGTCTCGACAGCGAATTTGGCGGAAGTCTGCAAATTACGGGCACAACCGCAAACGTTATCCCACAGGGGGCGTTCAATCTGATCCGCGGACGGCTTGATATTCTTGGGCAGAGACTGGCGCTCGAGGAGGCAACCGTAACAATTCAGGGCTCTTTCATTCCTGTTCTGCGCATTCGCGCGACGACCGATGCCGAAGACGTCAGTGTCGCGGTCATCGTCGCCGGACCTGCCAACAATCCCGAGATCACCTTCACGTCGGAGCCGGACCTGCCACAAGAAGAGGTCCTCGCGCGGCTTTTGTTCGGTCGCGAACTGCAAAGCCTGTCGCCCATTCAGGCCGGGCGTCTTGCGCTTGCGGTGCGCAGGCTCGCCGGCCAGGGCGGCGAGGGGATCATATCCAACGTCCGCAAAGGCCTTGGTTTGGCTGATTTCGATGTCACCAGTGACGCAGATGGCAACGCTTCGGTCCGCGCAGGCGCCTATCTTGGAGAAAACATCTATACGGACGTAACCGTCAACGCGACGGGAGAAACCGAACTGAACCTGAACCTCGATCTCAGCAATTCCCTCACCCTAAAAGGGTCCACCGCAACAGACGGAGATACCAGCGTCGGCGTGTTCTTCGAGCGCGACTACTAACTGTTTTTGTCATCATTCTTGGAAATGGCTTTCCGCAGTGTTATGTTTGACGTATGGGCATGCTTTCAGCCCAAGCTTTGGTGCTTCTCAAGGAGGACAATGTCCTGTCACACGTCCACGATGCGGTCCGTGAACCGGCCGCAAGCGGAAGCGGTCGCATGACGACCGCGAACACCGCCCCACTGACGAGCAAGGCTTTGCTCGACGAAATTATCACATCGCTGGAAGACGACAAGGCGGAAGACATCGTCAAAATCGACCTGCACGGCAAATCCGAGATGGCAGACTATATGGTTGTCGCATCCGGTCGTTCCTCACGACAGGTGTCAGCAATCGCCAACCATCTGGTCGACTCGCTGAAGCAGAACCACGGCCGCTTGTCCAAAATCGAGGGCAAGGAAACCGGCGACTGGGTTCTCGTCGATGTCGGCGACGTTATCGTCCATGTGTTTCGTCCGGAAGTCCGCGAGTTCTATCAGCTTGAGAAAATGTGGCTGACGCCCGGCGGACCCGGTTCTATGCCAGCCTAAAGCGGGCTGGGATGAAACTGAAAATAGCGGCGGTGGGCCGGCTACGTGCTGGCCCCGAAGCTGACCTTGTCCGGGACTATATGGCGCGGTTCGACAAAACCGGCCGCAACCTCGGGCTCGGACCCGTTTCACTGCACGAGGTTGAGGCAAAAAAGGGCGGCATGGCGGCGGAAGCACATCTGCTTGAAAAAGCCATCGGCCTCTCTGCTCCCGTTTGCGCATTGGACGAACGCGGCAAGGTGATGTCTTCCCCAGATTTTGCAAAACTGCTTGGCACCTGGCGCGATCAGGGGGCCGCAGAGCCTGTGTTCATGATCGGCGGTGCCGACGGGATAGACCCAAATTTGCGCGCCCGTGCCAACATCAGTCTCAGTTTCGGCAAAATGGTCTGGCCGCATATGCTTGTCCGGGTAATGCTGGCCGAACAACTCTACCGCGCAGCATCAATCCTTGCAGGCAATCCCTACCATCGCAGCTGAGCGGACACCCGGTTGCTCGGTGTAAAAACCGACCAGGGCACCGCCCCTTAGTCACCATAAAATTCGCGAAAATCCTGCCGACAATTCAAGTCTTAACATCAGGCGCGTCCCGCCCGGTCGAGGCGCGGATCCCTGCGATCTTATCTGCGGTAGCAATGATGTCTGACAGGGCAGTCTCAGCTTCCATCTGCAGCTTGGTTGGATCGCTTTCGTAGGCTTCAAGATAAACGCGAAGCGTCGCCCCAACCGTACCGGTTCCAGAAAGGCGGAACACAATCCGGCTCCCGCCGGCGAAGACAATGCGAATGCCCTGGCCTTCCGAACGCGAGTTATCGACTGGATCGTCGTAGGCAAACTCATCCGCGCTTTCGACCATGCCGGCGCCAAAGGTTTGGCCTGGCAGATCAACCAACTTGGCACGAAGCGCCTCCATCATGGCTTCAGCGCGATTTGCGTCCACTGCTTCATAATCATGGCGCGAGTAGTAATTTCGCCCATACGTCGCCCAGTGATCACTCAAAAGATCCTTCACCGACAAGCCCGTCTCCGCCAAGATATTGAGCCAAAGCAGCACCGCCCAAAGCCCGTCTTTTTCACGCACGTGGTCGCTGCCAGTGCCCGCACTTTCTTCGCCGCACAGCGTAACGCGGCCCGCATCCAGCAAGTTGCCGAAAAACTTCCACCCTGTCGGTGTCTCAAAGCACGCAATACCCTTCGCATCTGCGACACGGTCCACGGCACGCGACGTGGGCATTGATCGCGCGACACCGGCAAGTCCTGCCGCATACCCCGGTGCAAGATGCGCCCGTGCTGCCAAAACAGCGAGGCTGTCAGAGGGCGTCACATAAACGCCCCGTCCAAGAATCATATTGCGATCGCCATCCCCGTCCGACGCGGCTGCAAAATCCGGCGCGTCTGGCCCCATTACCAAATCCACCAAAGGCTTCGCCCAAATGGGATTTGGGTCTGGATGCCCGCCACCGAAATCCGGCTTTGGGTCGCCGTTCAAGACAGTTCCAACGGGTGCGCCCAGATGGCGTTCCAATATCTCGGTGGCATAAGGACCGGTGACGGCATGCATGGCATCAAATTTCATTGTGAACCCGCCCGCAAACAGATGCCTGATTTTGCCAAAATCAAACAAGGTCTCCATCAACTCGGCATAGTCGACAACCGGATCCACAACCTCGACCTCCATGCCACCAAGCTTAGAGGACCCGACTGTCGACAAGTCCACGTCCTGCGCTTGAAGAATGTCATAAGACGTCAGCGTTTTGGTCGCCTCGAACATGCGGTTTGTGACATCTTCGGGGGCTGGCCCCCCATTCGCCATATTGAACTTGACGCCGAAATCCTCATCGATCCCGCCGGGATTGTGACTTGCCGACATGATGATCCCACCATCGGTCTTGCGTTTGCGGATCAGGTGAGAAGCAGCGGGCGTTGACAAAAGCGCATTCTGCCCAACAATCACTTTGGTCGCTCCGCTTGCCGCTGCCATGCGCAATATCACCTGAGCAGCCTGTTCATTGAAATAGCGACCATCCCCCCCCAGAACGAAGGACTTACCAACGGCACCATCAATACCCTGCCAGATCGCTTGCACGAAATTCTCCAGGTAATGCGCGCCCATGAAAACCTTTGTCTTCTTACGGAGGCCCGAGGTGCCCGGCTTCTGGCCCTCGATCGGTTGCGTCTGAACTGTGATCATTTCCATCTCGACGTCCTCTCTCTCAGGCTTCGGCACTTACCAGCACCAAAGCCGATACACTTTGCTCTTCAATTTCAATGCTTTCATCCATAATTTCCACCGGAACAAGCCCGGGACTAGCGCTATCAACCTCGTGCCGCCAAAGCTGCCCTTCCGGTGCCGGAGGCAGCTGGAAAACGACCGCTGGTCCAGCGTTAAAAACTGTTAAGACAGCATATTCCGACGCGGCATAGGCAGGCGTGCCCGCCGCAGTTCGCATTTCGACAGCCAATACCTTGCGGGCAGGGTCGTGCCAGTCGGTCGTCCCCATCGCCTCGCCGTCTTCCCGCCACCAAAACAGATCTTCCACCCCATCGATCATCCGCTCCCGCGAATGCAGAAACAGCTTTTGGCGCAGCACGGGATGCGCCTTTCGGAACGCGATCAGACGACGCGTAAACGCCAGAAAATCGGCATCAATGTCAGACCAGTCAATCCAGGCCGTCTCGTTGTCTTGGGCATATGCGTTGTTGTTGCCACCTTGCGAATGTCCAAGCTCGTCGCCCGCCAGGATCATCGGTGTGCCTTGCGACATCAGCAAAGTCGCCATCATTGCGCGTTTACGCCGCGCGCGGGCCTCAAGGATATCCGCATCATTGCTCGGCCCTTCGACACCCAGGTTCGCCGAGTAATCTTGAGAATGGCCGTCTTTGCCCCCTTCCCCATTCGCCGCGTTGTGCTTTGTCGAATAGCTCACCAGATCGTCCAGCGTCATCCCATCATGCGCGGTCAGGAAATTCACCGAAGCCGTTGCATTGCGCCGCGAGTGGTCAAACTGCGTCGCCGAACCCGTTAGCCGCGCACCCAGATCGGCAACCCGGCCCGGATCGCTCCGCCAGAACCGACGAACGCCATCGCGATACTTGTCATTCCACTCAAGGAACGGCGGCGGAAAAGCCCCAAGTTGGTATCCACCCGGACCGATGTCCCAAGGTTCCGCAATCAGCTTGATCCCTTTCATTGAAGGGTCCTGCCGGATCGCATCAAAAAAGCCCGAGCCGCGGTCAAATCCGCCCTGCGTCCGGCCCAGAACGCTCGCCAGATCGAAGCGGAAACCATCAACGCCCATCACACCGACCCAATAGCGCAAGCTGTCCATGACCATCCGCAAGACCATCGGGTGATCTACATTCACTGTGTTTCCGGTGCCGGCGTGGTTCACATAGTGGCGCCGATCATCGGCAAGCATGTAGTAGCTTGCGTTGTCCAATCCCCGGAACGAGATCGTCGGGCCCATCTCGTCGCCTTCCGGCGTGTGATTGTAAACAACATCCAAAAGCACCTCGATCCCCGCTTCGTGGAACCGGTCGACCATCGCGCGAAATCCGGCGACATCACTTGGTCCAAGATACTTCGGATCGGGCGCGAAAAATCCAAACGACTGATAGCCCCAGTAATTGGTCAACCCCTTCTCAACGAGGAATTGCTCGCTGAGGAATGCATGCACGGGCAACAGCTCAACGGCCGTGACCCCAAGTTTCGTGAGGTGGTCCAGCATTGCCGGTTCGGCCAGCCCGTCGAACGTGCCTTTCGCCTGAATACCCGGATGCATCTGCGTGAGGCCACGCACGTGCCCTTCGTAAATCACAGTATCTGCAACAGCCGTCCCCGGACGTTGTGGGGGCGGGAAATCAAAGGTCTCGGTCACGACACATCGCGGCATTTTCGACGCGCTGTCGCGGGGATCAAAGCTAAGATCAAGCGCCTCCGCCGCGCGGTTATATCCAAAAATCCGATCGTCCCAGGTCGGATGACCGGTCAGCTTCCGGGCATAGGGATCAACCAGTAACTTATTGATATTAAATCGATGTCCCTTATCCGGCCGGTACGGCCCCTGGGCTCTAAGCCCATAGAGTTGCCCCGCCTTCAGCCCATCAATATGCCCGTGAAAAATACCGCCTTCGCGTTCTGGAAGGGCAATCTGCGTCTCGCGCCCCTCAGCGTCAAAAAGACAGACATAGATCTGCCTTGCGTGGTCTGAAAAAACAGCAAAGTTCACCCCACCTTCGGTCAGCGTCGCGCCAAGCGGCGCGCTTTTTCCGGGACCCATAGCGTGGTTCATGCGCTGTCCGTCAGACGATCATAAAGGCCCGCATATTCAGCGGCCGAGGCCTCCCAGCCAACGCTTTGACGCATCGCGTTTGACTGCAGCATCGCCCATGCGTCGACGTCTTGGAATAAATCTACCAACTGCACCATCGTTGCGGCAAGCGCATGCGCCGTCAAAGGCGAAACCTGCAAGCCAGTTGCCACACCAGATCGCATCGCCATCGGGCTTGCATGAATAACCGTGTCCACCAATCCGCCTGTCGCCGCGACCACTGGGATCGCCCCGTAGCGCAACCCATAAAGCTGCGTCAAACCACAGGGCTCGAACCGCGAAGGCACCAATATCGCATCCGCTCCCGCCATCATCCGATGGCTCAAAGCCTCGTCGTAACCGATCCGCACAGCAACGTTCGCTTGCGCCGCCGCTGTCTTCACGAAAGCAGCTTCCAACTCCTTGTCACCTGATCCCAAAAGCGCCAATTGCCCGCCGCGATCAATAAATGCCGGCAAAGCTTCAAGCAGCAGATCTAGTCCCTTTTGGTGGCTCAATCGCGACACAACAACCGCCAGCGGTCCATCAGCATCAGGCAGGCCAAACTCCTTGCGAAGCCGCGCCTTGGCCCTGCCTTTTCCACGAGCCGTTTTGTAAGTTGCGATATTCGGGTCAGTTTTTGGATCCCAAACCTCAAGATCAATGCCGTTCAAAATGCCCGTCAAATCACCGGAACGGGCGCGCAACACCCCATCAAGACCCATCCCAAATTCAGGCGTGGTCAACTCACGCGCATAGGTAGGACTGACAGTTGTCAGCGCCGTTGCAAATTGCAGCCCCGCTTTCAGCGCACCAATCTGCCCCCAGAATTCAAAGCCGTCCTCGGTAAAATCTGACGGATCAAGTCGTAGGCCTGCAAGCCGATTAGCCGGAGCCAGCCCATGAAACGCTATGTTGTGGATTGTCAAAACAGACGGGACATCAACACCGTTCGTCTTCAAGTAATAAGGCGCCAACGCACCTTGCCAGTCATGCGCATGCACCAGCTGGGGCGTCCAACCACCCGCGCCATCCTGGGCAATCCGCATCGCCATCCACGACAGCGCCGCAAACCGTTCGGGATTATCCGGAAAGTCGTTTCCATCCACATCAAGGTAGGGCGAGCCCTCGCGCTTAAAGAGATGCGCGGCGTCCAGAACATACAAAGACAGTCCTGCAACCCTTGCTTCCAACACCCGCGCCGGACCGCCAAAAAGATCGTCCTCTGTCAGCACCGTCCTTGTTTTCTTCAACGCCTTCATGACAGTCGGATACCCAGGCAAAAGCGTCCGCATCTCGTGTCCAAGTGGCTTTAATGCCGCCGGCAAAGCACCCGCCACATCGGCGAGCCCGCCGGTTTTCACCAGCGGGACACACTCCGATGTAACGGACAGAATACGAGTCATTTCTTGGCAGCCCTCACATCAAGCATCGACTGCGTAATAAGCGTGACACCCCCTTCGGTGACCCGGAACCAGTTCTCGTCCTCGACCGGATCTTCGCCCACGACAAGGCCCTCCGGAATGTGAACACCACGATCAATCACACAATTGCGAAGGCGCGCCGAGCGCGCAACGTTCACGTAAGGCAAGGCCACCACCTGATCGAGTGAGGCATAACTGTTGGTATGCACCTGCGTGAACAGCAGCGATTTTTTGATCTCGGTACCCGAAACGATACAGCCTCCCGACACCAGCGACGAAACCGCCGAACCGCGCCGCTCGTCCTGATCGTGGATAAACTTCGCGGGCGGCACACTTTCCGAATACGTCCAGATCGGCCAGTTCTTATCCCATAAATCCAAATCCGGCGCAAAATCGGTCAGGTCAATATTGGCCCTCCAGAACGCATCCACCGTTCCCACGTCACGCCAATAGGCCGGAGCTTTCGGCCCCTGACGCACACAGGACGTCGAAAACCGGTGGGCCTGTGCCTTCCCGTTTTTCACAATCTCCGGGATGATATCACCGCCGAAATCGTGGCTCGAATTGGGATCTGAAGCATCCTCCAACAGCAGCTCGCGCAAGAACGACCACTTGAACACATAGATCCCCATGGACGCCAATGCGTGCTTTGGATCACCCGGAATGGCCGGTGGATCAGCCGGCTTTTCAAGGAATTCCGTGATTTGGTCTGTTTTATCAACATGCATCACGCCAAAGGCGCTGGCTTCTTCACGCGGCACGGTCAGGCAGCCGACCGTCACGTCTGCATTGGTGTCCACATGCTGGCGCAGCATGATTTCGTAATCCATCTTATAGATATGGTCGCCAGCCAAAATCAGAATATATTCAATGCCATAGCTGTCCACGATGTCGATGTTCTGCGTCACCGCATCGGCGGTCCCGACGTACCACTTGTTCTCTTCGACCCTCTGGGATGCCGGCAATATATCGAGATACTCGTTTCGCTCGGCCCGGAAGAAATTCCAGCCGCGCTGACAATGTCGGATCAAACTGTGCGCTTTATACTGCGTGGCAACCGACATTTTTCTAATGCCAGAATTCAGCGCATTCGAGAGTGCAAAGTCAATAATTCGGACCTTGCCACCAAAGAAAACTGCCGGCTTCACACGGTTATCGGTTAGCTCTCTCAGCCGTGATCCGCGCCCTCCCGCAAGCACAAAAGCCATCGATTTCGCCGATAGACGTCCATTTACGTTCGGTGTCATATGGTCCTCCCCATTCTTCTTATCGTATTGTTAACGTTCAACTTCCCTCAAAGGTCAAAATGACCGTACTAAGGGGTGGCAGGGTCACGCGCGCGGATGCAGGCTGGCCATGCCAACCGGCGCCTTGCGCAATCACCTCTCCCATGTTCCCGCGATCTCCTCCGCCGTAAGTGCTGGCATCCGTATTCAACGCCTCGCGCCAGCGGCCCTCATGCGGCAAACCGCACTGCCATCCACTGCGTTCCACAGGCGTAAAGTTAGAAATAATCACCACTGGGGTGTCATCCTCGCCCCCGCGCCGGATCCAGGCGTATGTGCTGGCCTCGGCGTCGGTGGACTCGATCCACTGAAATCCGTCCGGCTCGCAATCCTTTACGTGAAGCGCAGGCTCCGCGCGGTAGAGTGTATTCAGATCACGCACCAACCGCTGCATGCCTGCGTGGCGCTCATCATCAAGGCACGCCCAATCAAGCGAAATGTTATGGTTCCACTCAGTTCTTTGCGCAAACTCTTGTCCCATAAACAAAAGCTTTTTGCCCGGATGGCCCCACATGAACCCGTAATAGGCCCGAAGGTTCGCAAATTTTTCCCACTCGTTACCCGGCATTTTGGTCAGCATGGACCCCTTGCCGTGCACCACTTCATCATGGCTGATCGGAAGGATGAAATTCTCCGAAAACGCATAGTGTAGCCCGAAAGTCATCTGGTGATGATGGTGTTTGCGATGGATCGGATCCTTTTTCATGTACTCCAGCGTGTCATTCATCCAGCCCATGTTCCACTTGTAGCCGAACCCAAGCCCGCCGTCGTCAACAGGGCGCGAAACCCCCGGAAAACTGGTGGATTCCTCGGCCGCGGTCATGATGCCATCAACCTTGCCATAGACCGTTACGTTCATCCGCTGAAGCATATCGATCGTCTCGTAATTCTCGCGACCACCGTCCTTATTTGGCACCCATTCCCCGTCTTTCCGCGAATAGTCGCGATATAGCATCGAGGCGACCGCATCCACACGCAGACC
Source organism: uncultured Boseongicola sp. (assembly GCF_937988555.1). Lineage (NCBI taxonomy): Bacteria > Pseudomonadati > Pseudomonadota > Alphaproteobacteria > Rhodobacterales > Paracoccaceae > Boseongicola > uncultured Boseongicola sp. The sequence continues at coordinate 14,364 of NZ_CALJXO010000077.1, forward strand.
GTCAATGTGGTATTCTTCAAGCCAATACAAAGCGTTCGATATGAGGTAATTAGACACCTCACGACGCCCATAATTGTAGATGTAAGTGTTCCAATCCTGATGGAACCCTTCGCGCAGGTCGGCGTGCTCGTACAAAGCTGTCCCGTCGAACCGGCCAAGCCCGTGGGCGTCCGTAGGGAAATGCCCCGGCACCCAGTCGAGCACTACACCGACGCCTTTTTGATGCGCCGCCTCAATCAGATCGCGGAATTCATGCGGCGGACCAAACCGGATGGTCGGCGCAAACATACCCACCGGTTGATAGCCCCAGGACCCATCAAACGGAAACTCGCTGATCGGCAACAACTCGATATGTGTGAACCCCATATCGGCAACGTAGTCGACCAGTTCCGTCGTCAACTCGCGGTAACTGAGCATGCGGTTGTCGTTCTCGACCTTCCGCCGCCACGATCCCAAATGTACTTCGTAGATACTGATTGGCGCTGTTCGCGCGTTTCGCGCACCCCGCTGCGACATCCACTGCGCGTCATCCCAGCCAAAGCCGGAAATGTCGCGCACAACGCTGGCGTTTTCCGGTGCGTGCTGACTGCCAAATCCAACAGGATCGGCCTTCAAAGGCATTGTCGTCCCGTCTATTCCAAGGATCTCAAACTTATAGACCGTGCCATCCCCGGCACCGGGCACAAACGTTTCCCAAACACCCGTTGCACCGCGCCGCCGCATCGGATGCCGGCGACCGTCCCAGGCATTGAAATCCCCAACAACCGAAACCCGCCGCGCGTTGGGGGCCCAGACTGCAAAATGCGTGCCAAGCGCGCCTTCGTGCTCGATCACATGCGCGCCAAGAACTTTCCAAATCCGCTCATGCGTACCCTCGGCCAGAAGGTACTCGTCCATCTCGCCCATAACGGGACCGAACCGGAACGCGTCCTCCATCTCCCAACTGCCGCCAGCATCGTCCTCGCCGCACAGAAGGTAGGGTTCCGTTCCTGGCACTTCGCCGGAAAACACGCCCGGCGCGTCTCGAACAGCCCCCAGCGCGTGCTTCTTCCCCGAAACAACCGCAAAAATACGCGCTGCGCCAGGGTCAAACGCATTCACAAAACGCGCACCGTCCACGGTGTGAGGTCCAAGAACGGCAAAGGGGTCGTCATGCTGTCCAACGACAATCCGTCGCGCATCCTCGTGTGAAATCGCGGTCTTAAGATCAGTCGATTTCGACGGCATAGATCCCCCCAGTGGTTTAAGGCTCCGAGAAATCGAGCGCCTATGCAGCGGCGATCCTTCGAAGCGGCTTTGACGGCACAGCGTCCCAGATCTCTGAAGCATAACCACGAATTGTGCGATCTGACGAGAACCAACCGGATCGCGCCGTGTTCAGCGCCGTCATTCGCGCCCAGCGGGCCGGGTCGCGGAACGCCGTATCCGCCTCGCGGGACGCCCGCCAATAGTCGGTGAAATCTGAGGCAACGAGAAAATAGTCGGGTCCAGACACATTGTCCGCAATGCCGCGGAACCGGTCGTGATCTCCATCCGCGAAAGTGCCATTGCGCAACGCATCAAGCGCGCGGGCAAGCTTTGGATCCGCACTGATCGCCTTGCCTGCATGGCCCTCGACTTCCCGACGCGCCAAAACTTCCTGCGCGGTCATTCCAAACAAAAAGAAGTTGTCCGCACCAACATGTTCGCGGATTTCCACATTTGCCCCGTCCAGCGTGCCGATCGTCATCGCGCCGTTCAAAGCAAATTTCATATTGCCCGTGCCCGAAGCCTCTTTGCCAGCTGTCGAGATCTGCTCGGAAAGGTCAGCCGCCGGGATCAAACGCTCGGCCAACGTCACGTTATAGTTCGGCGGATAGATGATTTTCAGCCATTTCGATGTAACCGGATCATCGTTCACGGCCAGCGCCACGGAATTGATCAGATAAATGATGTCTTTCGCAAAATGATATCCAGGTGCCGCCTTGCCGCCAAAAATCACGACGCGCGGTGTCCAGTCTGCACTCGGATTGTCCCGCATCTCCTGCCAAAGCGCGATCGTCTCAAGAATGTTCAAATGCTGGCGTTTATACTCGTGGATGCGTTTGATCTGCACGTCAAACATCCCGCTTGGATCAACTTTCACGCCAAGTTCAGTGCCGATCCAGTTCGATAACGTTTCCTTGTTCGCACGTTTCGCCTTCGTATACCGCTCAAGAAAACCGGATTCTCCAATGTGAGGTTCAAGGTCGCCCAGCTTTTCAGCGTCGCCAATCCAGCCGTCACCAATCACGTCGGTGATTACATTCGCCAGCTGCGGATTACAGGTCTTCAACCAGCGGCGCGGCGTCACACCATTGGTTTGGTTCACGATCCGCTCGGGATGCAGATCGTTCAGGTCCTTAAACACAGTCTCTTTCATCAGGCTCGTGTGAAGCGCCGAAACGCCGTTCACTTTCGACGCCATAACAAAGCTCAACTCGCCCATCTTGACTTGTCCGTGCTCAATAATGGTCACGCCGGGATATTGCTGCGCGTGCGACTCGTTGATCATTTCGATCAACCGCATGTGGCGCGGCAACAGATGCCCCATCAAGCCTTCCGACCACCGTTCCAACGCCTCGGGCAAAAGCGTGTGGTTCGTGTAATTCAGACAGCCGCGCGCAACCATCATTGCCTCCGCAAACGGCATTCCGCGCTCGTCGTGCAAAAGCCTCACAAGTTCGGGGCCTGCTATTGCCGGATGCGTGTCATTCATCTGAATAGCGACCTTCTTTGGCAGATCGCGCAGATCAGAATGCTCGCTTTCAAACCGCCGCAGGAGGTCGCGCAGTGAGGCCGCCGTGAAAAAGTATTCCTGCTTCAGGCGCAGCGCTTTGCCTTCATCCGTGGTGTCATCGGGATACAAAACCCGGCTGATCGTCCGCGCCAAGGCTTCTGTTTCCGCCGCCCCGGCATAGTCGCCGCGATTAAACCGGCCAAGATCCAAGACTGATGTGGGCATTGCCTCCCAAAGCCGCAGGGTGTTCGCCCATTGGCCTTTCCAGCCAATGACCGGTGTATCAAACGCCCGCGCCACAACCGACTCATCTGGCCGCCAAACAGTTCGCCCGCCGTTCTCAAATATCTCGCCCGCAAATCCAATTTCAAACGATGCTTCCGGGCGTTCAAACTCCCACACATGCTCTTGCGTCAGCCAATCTTCAGGCTCCTCGATCTGGCGGCCATGATTGAACCGCTGCCGAAACAAGCCGTGCTCATAGCGGATCCCGTATCCGTAGGCCGGGATACCAAGCGTCGACAGACTTTCCAGAAAACACGCAGCAAGCCGCCCGAGGCCACCGTTGCCAAGGGCCGCATCTGGCTCGTCGTGGATGATCTGATCGAAGGGCAATCCCAGGCTGTCGAACGCCGCTTTGGCTTCGTCCAGAATGCCCGTGTTGACCATCGCGTCTTCCAAAAGACGCCCGATCAAGAACTCCATTGATAAATAGTAGACCCGTTTCGCGCCTGCGCGATATGTGGCCCGTGTGGATTCAAACCAAGGATCGACAATCTTGTCCCGCGTTGCGAGCGAAAGCGCCACACGCCAGTCGTAAATCGTGGCGTGGTCGGCATCTTTGCCAAGACTGTATTTCAGGTGCGACAGGATCGCATCCCTTAAGGTCTGATCACTCATCGCACCGCTCCCAAAACCAACATTTCAAGTGTCGTTAGCGTTAACAACAACTCTTATTTCGAGGATTCATCCGCCATGCAACCGCAAACAGAGCGCATGCGGCTAAACGGCCATAGTTGCCTGCACGGCCCTGTGCCAAAGCGCGTATTTCTGCGCGCGATCCTCTTCGCTCATATTGGGCTCAAACCGTGCGTCCAGTGCCCAGTTCTTTGCGAACTCTTGCTGATCGGGGTAAATCCCGGCCTTCATTCCCGCCAACCAGGCCGCGCCCAAAGCCGTGGTTTCCTTAACCTCGGGACGATCCACCGGCGCCCCAATGATGTCGGACAGAAATTGCATCGTCCAATCACTGGCCGACATGCCCCCATCAACCCGCAGAACGCCCTTCAATTCACCAGGAGAATCCGCCCGCATGGCTTCCAAAAGATCGCGCGTTTGGAAGCCAACACTTTCCAAAGCCGCACGCGCCAACTCCGCCGGACCGGAATTTCGGGTCAAACCAAAAATCGCACCACGGCAGTCAGGCTTCCAATACGGCGCACCCAACCCAGTGAATGCAGGAACCATCACGACCGATTGCGTTGGATCCGCCGCCTCGGCAAGCGCTTGTGTTTCCGGCGCCTCGCGGATGATCTTCAATCCATCACGCAGCCATTGAACAACCGCCCCGGCAATAAAGATCGATCCTTCCAGTGCATAGGTTCGCTTACCATCCAATTGATAAGCAACTGTCGTCAGCAATCGGTTGTTCGATCTGATCGGTGTGTCGCCCGTATTCAAAAGCGCGAAACACCCGGTGCCATAGGTCGACTTCATCATGCCCGGCAGGAAACACGCCTGCCCGACCGTCGCCGCCTGCTGGTCCCCCGCAACCCCAAGGATCGGGATTTCGCACCCAAAAAGATCGGGGCGCGTCACGCCGAAATCGTCGGCGCTGTTGCGGACGTCGGGAAGCATCTCCATCGGGATATCGAACAGATCGCAGATCGTGCTCGACCACGCGCCCTTTTCGATATCGTACAGCATAGTGCGACACGCGTTTGTCGCATCCGTCGCGTGAACCACACCGGCGGTAAGACGCCAGATGATATACGTATCCACAGTCCCGAACAGCAATTCGCCCCTCGCCGCACGCTCCCGCGAACCCGAAACCTTGTCCAAAATCCACTTCAGCTTGGTCGACGAAAAGTAGGGATCAAACAGCAGTCCGGTTTTCCGCGTGATCGTCTCTTCGTGCCCGGCCGCAACCATTTCGGCGCAATAATCCGCTGTCCGTCGGTCTTGCCAGACAATCGCATTATGAAGTGGCTCGCCGGTAACCTTGTCCCAGATCAGCGTGGTCTCACGCTGGTTCGTGATGCCAATGGCTGCAATGTCCGTCGCGTTGATCCCGGCCTTTTCGATGGCCGCTCGGCAAGTCGCCACAACGGTGGACCAAATATCTGACGGGTCATGTTCGACCCAACCGCTCGCCGGATAATGTTGAGGAAATTCCTCCTGTGCGATCGTCTTGATCGCCATGGACTCATCAAACAAAATGGCCCGACTTGAAGTCGTGCCCTGGTCGATTGCCATCACATAGCGCATTAGATCGTCCTCCCTGCTGTCGGGATTGGTTTTAGTCCTACTGAAGTGCCGCCACCAGTGGTTGCGGCATGGTTTCATCCAGCCGCGCTATCTGAGCAGTCGTCATCCGCAAACCAAGCTTGGATCGCCGCCACACAATGTCTGCGGCTGAACGGGCATATTCTTTAGAGACAAGCCACTTTACTTCGACATCCGTTAACGTCGCGCCAAAATCCTCCCCCAGATCAGCCGCTGACGTCGCTGCCCCAAGCAGAATCCACGCATCCGTGCCATAGGCCCGCATCAAACGCTGCGCCCAGAACGGAGACAAAAAGGGGTAGTCCGATTTCAGCCGCTCAACCATCGCGGCGAAATCGCCAACCGGAAAATCTCCGCCCGGCAGCGGCACTCCCGCCGTCCAATCGCCCTTCGTCATTTCAAAATGCGGCTCAAGCTTCGCCATCGCTTGCTCGGCCAGCTTGCGATAGGTTGTGATCTTGCCGCCGAAAATACTCAGAATCGGTGGGCCATTGTCATCCAGCGACAAGACGTAGTCCCGTGTCGCAGCCGTCGCCGATTTTGCCCCGTCATCGTACAAAGGCCGCACTCCGGAAAACGTCCACACGATGTCGTCCCGGCTTATATCGTCCTTCAGATACTGGTTGACGAACGCCACCAGATAATCTGCCTCGGCGTCGGTACAGACAGCCTTGGACGGATCGCCGTGATATTCCTGATCCGTCGTTCCGATCAGTGTAAAATCCGTCTCATAGGGGATCGCAAAAATTATCCGGCCATCTTCGCCTTGAAAGAAATAGCACTTGTCGTGATCGAAAAGCCGCTTCGTCACGATATGCGAGCCCTGAACAAGCCGGATCCCTTCGCTTGTGTTCAGCCGAGCAACCCCGCGCACAATTTCTTCAACCCAGGGGCCCCCCGCATTCACAATGGCATGCGCCAGATGGGTGTGCCGCCCGCCCGTCATCAGATCAAGCGTTTCAATCCGCCAAAGGTCTCCGTCGCGCTCGGCGGTCAGCACTTTGGTGCGCACCAAAATAGTCGCGCCCCGCTCTGCAGCGTCGCGCGCATTCAACGCAACCAACCGCGCATCCTCGACCCAACAATCGGAATACTCATAGGCCTTCTCAAACTTGTCGTCCAAAGCCGCGCCCACTGGATCCTTCTTGAGATTAACCGTCTTGGTCCCCGGCAAGATCTCGCGTCCGCCAAGATTGTCGTAGGCGAACAACCCAAGCCGGATCATCCATCCAGGCCGTCGCCCGCGCATCCACGGCATGAAAAGCTTCAACAATTTCGAGACCGGCGTCGTGTTCTCGAAGCGCATGTCCTTGTGATACGGCAGCACAAATCGCATCGGCCACGAAATATGCGGCATCGCCTTCAGAAGCGTTTCGCGTTCGATCAAAGCCTTTTTCACAAGCTCCACCTCGAAGTACTCCAGATACCGCAAACCGCCGTGAAACAGCTTCGTCGACGCCGAAGACGTCCCCGAGGCAAGGTCATTCATCTCGGCCAGCTTCACCTCAAGACCGCGCCCCTGCGCATCCCGCGCAATGCCGGTCCCATTGATGCCGCCGCCAATTACGAACAGATCCACTGCGCGATCGGCCATGACGCATATCCTTCGTGTTGTCTTTTGCTCGGGTTTATCTTTTGAAGGCTTATTCAATCAGAATCCGAAGGTCCTCACAACGCGGATTTTCGCGGTACTTCTCACGATCTTAAAACCGTAATTTGAATGATTCCAAAGAACGGCAGCAATCCCACAACGCCATCAAAGCACGCCGCAAGTACAGATACGAAAAAGCCTCCGAGATGCATTCGCCGCCCTCCATCCCCGCGCCAAGGCCATCAAATTGAAGCTGATCTGCCGATTAATACTGAAGATTTTCCACAATGTGCTCATGTAACAGCAAAATGGCACTTTTACTGCATTGCCTGACCCCAGAGAAAATTTCGAAAATTGTTAAGATTTTAAATTTGTATGGGGGTAATCATGCTCAAATCTATTCTCGTGGTGGCATTTGCCACAGCCACTCTGGCAGGCGCTGTTAACGCAGCGACGCTCTGCGGTACGATCGAAATCACTGCAATTAACGCGCAGGGTTTAGCGGCGGAGTAACCACGCGCGACGCCTGATAATGACGAGATCGCTTACAGTGCAAAGGTGGATGGTGAATAGGTCAACCCGCGCAACGAATTCGCGTATACCGGCGAGCTTGATTTCGACCCATACACCCGCAAGGCGGAACAACGATCCTCGCCTGGCTTAAGACCGGCGGCGGGATGATCTCAGGTCTCGTCGACGTCTTCGGCGGCCCGCAACTCAGCCAGCCACGCAGCGACGGTGATCCATCGGTTCTGAACGTCGATGGAAATCTGACAGGGATTTCGCTTCCGGCAAGCTTGCGGCTTCTTTGCGCAGGCATGGGCCGTCCAATTGGGCGGCCCTTTTCAATTCCGTACCCCTTTGCCCGGCGCGCCTAGCGCGCTATCTTATTTATAAGCCATAGCCGAAGGAAAGTCCCTCATGCTTCGCCTCGCCCTTGCCTGCCTGCTCACGCTTGCCGCCACCACGGCGTCGGCCCAGGACCGTCGCATCAGCCATTGCATCGCCATCGCGAATGCCGACCCCGGCATCGAATTCATCCAAAGAGCAAGCTGGAAAGCCCCCCTCCCCGACGAATTCACCGTTCGCCTGACCTACATTGATCATTCGATGTTTCTTCTCCAAACGTCAGGTGGTCTCAATGCCATCACCGACTACAACGGCTTCATCGGCGCCGTGACCAAAGTCCCCGACATCGTCACGATGAACAACGCCCATGGCACGCACTGGACCGCCGTCCCCAACACGAACATTCCCCATGTGCTTGAAGGTTGGCGTCAAGAAGGACTGCCCGCCGACCACAATCTGGACCTCGGTGAAATGCTCGTGCGCAACGTAACCACGGACATCCGGGACCGTTTCGACGCTATCACCCGCGTGAAAGACGGCAACTCGATCTTCGTCTTTGAGGCCGGCGGTCTTTGCATTGGTCACCTCGGCCATCTCCACCACGAACCAAACGACCAACAATATGCAGCATTGGGCCGTCTCGACGTGGTTATGGCCGCAATTGACGGCGGGCTCACGGTCGACACCCCGACGATGATCCGCATCGTAAAGCGCCTGAAATCATCGATCGTCCTGCCAATGCACTGGTTCTCGCGTGGATCCCTCGAGGTGTTCCTCGCCGGTGTCTCAGATGACTTCGCGATTGACAGGACCAAAGAAACCTCGCTCGAAGTTTCCTTGCGCACCCTGCCAAGTCGCCCGACCGTCGTGGTTCTTGAACCTCGCTTCCTGACGATGGAAAATTGACAGCGCCACCCCTGAAAGACCAACGTCCGAACATGCTGAACGCCTTCACTCATGACACTGCCACAACCCTTCAAAGCGCGCTGCCTGACCTGCCCCTGAAGCAGGCGGAACCACGTTACCTTGAGGAACCACGTGGTAAGTGGACCGGTCTTCCGACCTACGTTGCGGCCCCCCGCAATACTGAGGATGTCGCGACCATTGTGCGCTTTGCCAATACGCATCGCTTCGGCCTTCAACCCTTTGGCGGCGGCACAGGCCTCGTCGGCGGGCAGCTCACCACCAAAGGTCCGGAACCGCTGATCCTGTCGTTGGAAAACATGAAGGCGATCCGCGCCATTCACCCACAGGAAAACACGCTTATCGCCGAAGCCGGCGTAACGCTTGAAACCATTCACGCGGCCGCCGCCGATATCAATCGCCTGTTTCCTCTGACCTACGGCAGTAAAGGTACGGCGCAAATCGGGGCAGGCCTTGCAGTTAATTCCGGCGGGTTGAACGTCCTGCGCTACGGTATGGCGCGCGACCTCTGCCTCGGCATCGAAGCCGTTCTGCCCAACGGCGATATCCTGCACGGCCTAAAACGGCTGAAGAAAGACAACACAGGCTACGACCTGCGTCACCTTCTTATCGGTTCAGAGGGTACGCTTGGCATCATCACGGCGGCCGCTTTGAAACTGTCACCGCGCCCGGCACACACCGCGACGGCCTTTCTTGTAGTCCCAAGCCCCACAGCCGCGCTCGAGCTTCTGGCCCGCACGTGGGACGCCGCCGGAGAAGTCATTTCGGCCTTCGAGATCCTCTCCGGTACCGGCTTTCAGTTTCTGAAAGACGTCTTTCCCGACATGCGCCAGCCCTTTGCAACTCCGCCCGACTGGTCCGTCCTTGTCGAGATCGCGACCTCTGCGGGAACCGACCCCCAAGCCATTCTGGAATCCGTCTTTGCCGATGCCTTCGAGAATGGCTTGGTGACAGATGGTCTCATCGCGTCCAGCGGCCAACAGGCTGACGACTTCTGGGCGGTGCGCGAAACGATACCACTCGCCAATCGCATTGTCGGTGCGATTGCAAGCCACGATATCTCGCTGCCGCTATCCCACCTCGCCGAATTCATCGACACGACGCACAAACAACTCCACGAGATTGCCCCCATCCGCATCAATTGCTTCGGCCACCTTGGCGACGGCAACCTTCACTACAACGTTTACCCACCCGCGGGAAAAGACCGTAAAGTCTACGCTGATATCGCGGCAAAGATCTCACACCTGGTCCACGACAACGTTGTCGCCCGCGGCGGCAGCTTCAGCGCCGAACACGGCATTGGCCGCCTCAAGACCGCTGATCTTGCACGATATGCTGATCCCACAAAGCTCGCGACAATGCGCACGATCAAGGCCGCTTTTGATCCAAATGGCATCATGAACCCGGGCGCGGTTATCGCAGCAAACTGATCGCGAAAAAACCCACTCTGCCAATACAAAACCCCGCCGATCTGATCGGCGGGGTTGTTATTCGTTTCATACAGGCTTGCTCGTTCGGTTTAGAATGCAGGCCTTAAATTATACTGAATGAACGCCGTGGAAAGACCACCACTCCTTAAAGCCCCTCAAATTCGCAGAGCACTTCCACCTCCATGCCCAGCGCTTCCAACTTCTTGCGCCCGCCAAGCTCCGGCAAATCAATGATGAAGGCGCATCCCACAATATCCGCGCCCATCTGCTCCAAAAGCTTGATCCCGGCCTCAGCAGTGCCTCCGGTCGCCAACAAATCGTCCACCACCAGAACCTTTTCCCCGGGCTGAACTGCATCGTCATGGACCTCCATGATCGCCTCGCCGTACTCCAACTGATACTCTTGGCTCAGCGTCTTTCCCGGCAACTTGCCCTTCTTGCGGATCGGCACGAAACCCACCGACAACTGGTGCGCAATTGCACCCCCGATTATGAACCCGCGCGCCTCCAGACCCACGACTGTATCTATCTCTTCGCCCGCATAGGGGTGTAGCAATTGGTCGATACACATGCGAAATCCGCGTGGATCAGCAAAAAGTGTGGTGACATCTCGAAACAGAATGCCTTCATGCGGGAAGTCCACAATCGTGCGGATGTAGTCTTTGACGGTCTTTTTGCGGTGATCCATGTCCGGCCCTATCTGGTCGCTTCAACCGGCATCACATCCCGCACACCTAGAATTGGCAAGTAGAATGAGTGAAAAAACAAATACATCCAGACGCGATCTGCTCCTTGGTCTCGCCGGCGTCGCCGCCGTCGGCGGCGGTTGGCAGGCCTGGGTTCACCGCCCCCGCGCCATGACATTCGAGCCCATCGCAAGTCTGCCCGGATGGCGCAAGACAGTGTTTGAAGGGGTGACCGCCCCAAGCGGAGGTCTCTCCAGCGGGACCGCCTTCTTGGGAATTGGAAGCGGCGAACCCACGGCCCAGTCGATTGCGCCGGCCCAACTGTGCCGTACGCTCTTCAGAAAATCTGATCCTGACACTGTCCCCGTCGCAGTCTTTTCAGACTTTTTCTGCCCCTATTGCCGGACCTTGACCGAACGCCTCGCAGAGCGTGCCGCCGAGAATGGGTCAAACATAACCATTAACTGGCACGAACTGCCTCTTCTCGGCCCCTCCTCTGTGATCGCGGCCCGTGCCGCAATTGCCGCGGACATGCAGTCGGCCTACCCGGAATTTCAGGCACGCCTCATGGGTTCGCCATTCCGTCCCACACCGGGGTTCCTGATCGATACAGCCGTCTCCGTTAACCTCGACCCGGCCAAGTTCGTTTCCGACATTGAAGGCCAGATCGTCGCCAGCCGCCTCGCGCGCAGCCGAGGTGCCGCGCGCACTTTGGGTATCTACGGCACGCCTGCCATGGTCGTCGGGCGCACTCTCGTCATAGGCGAAATCAGCGAAAAACACCTCGACGAGCTGCTTGAACTGGAAGCCGGTGCGCCCGCTACGTGCTAGCCGAACATCCGGCCCGCCACCGCATCCAACTTCGCCACCAGCGCCGGGTCACGTTTTTCCGGAGCGGTCAAAATCGCATACTCCAGCGCGCGGTCGCATCCATGCGGGCAGGCCTTCCGCACCGGACCCAAACGTGCGGGCAAACCCGCCACCATTGTCCGCGCCTTACCCGCATTCCCCATCAACGTCGCTATGATTTGCGTCACATCCACTTCACCATGATCAGGATGCCAGGAATCGTAGTCCGTAATCATCGCAACCGAGGCGTAACAAAGCTCCGCCTCTCGCGCCAATTTCGCTTCCGGCATGTTCGTCATACCAATCACATCGCAGCCCCAAACCTCACGATACAGCTTTGATTCCGCGAGGGTTGAGAACTGCGGCCCCTCCATCGCAAGATATGTCCCACCCCGATGCACCGTCACACCAGACGCGCGCGCCGCCTCTTCGCACGCATCACGCAACCGAGGACAAGTCGGATGCGCGACACTCACATGCGCCACACAGCCGGTCCCAAAGAATGACTTCTCACGCGCGATCGTGCGATCAATGAACTGATCAACGATGACAAAGTCGCCCGGCGCCATCGCCTCGCGGAACGACCCACAGGCCGATACTGAAATCACATCTGTCACGCCCAGGCGCTTCAAGGCATCAATATTTGCGCGATAAGGCACCGTTGACGGCGCATGCACATGCCCTCGACCGTGACGCGGCAAGAACGCCATCGCCACCCCACCAAGCGTGCCGGTCAAAACCTGATCCGACGGCGCGCCCCAGGGGCTGTCGACATCCACCCAAGTGGCCCCCTCCAACCCATCAATCTCGTAGACGCCGCTGCCGCCAATCACCCCGATCATTGTCTGCCCGCTCATCAAATGCCTCCAGTTCTATTTGACGGAAACACTAGCCGCGACAGCTTCAGATGCAACTCGAAGGCAAAGTCCGAATTCACCCTTTCAAAATACCTCGGGGTGACACCCGGAACGGGCGGAGGGGCCTTACGGCAATTATCTTAATCGCCTACCGGCAACACCTTGCGTCGCAATGTGTGAGCGAGCCCCTGATCCAATCCCAAAACGAAGAACGCCCGCCAAAACTGGCGAGCGGCTTGTCATCCCGGTAGTATAAGGTCCCCGATGCCGCGGGCTGGGTGGGGGCTGTTAATCCGCGGCATCGGGGATAGCGTTAGTTCGCTACCCTTTCTGTTTGCCCATGAAGTGGGGCAAGATGAGGGGGCGAACACGCCGCCGCAGAGGTAATTTTGTGGCGAAGTTGCGGCGAGGCTTGATTTGACTGCTTCCCGCGGGCAGGTTCGTGTGATGAACATCCAAAACACATCGCCCTTCCCGAATAACGGCAAGCCCGCCGAGCAAATCGCCTTTGATCGCAGAGAACTCTCAGTGATTCTCGGGGTTTACGGACGTATGGTCGCCGCAGGAGAATGGCGTGATTACGGAATGTCCTTCCTGAGAGACGTGGCAATTTTCTCAGTTTTCCGTCGGACCGCCGAACATCCGATCTATCGTATCGAAAAACGCCCCAAACTTCGCAGCAAACAAGGCATGTATTCGGTGATCGCTATGGACGGACAGATTCTCAAACGCGGCCATGACCTGAAGGCCGTTTTGCGCGTGCTTGAACGCAAATTAATCCGGGCCATCGACTAACGCCGAAGCAACGTCCAATCCGGCCTCAACCGCGATGTGACCGGCCCCGTTTCTGTCGCCAAAATGCGCGCCACAGCCTCGGAAACCAGCTCTTCAACCACCGCCATGTGATGAGCATTCGCATGAACAATCGTACCCGACCCGGTTGCTAGGGCCGTATGACCCTTCCAGAAAACCAAATCTCCCGCGGCAAGGACCTCATCGGGACCAAGTTGCTGGCCCGGCATCCCTTCCTGAACGTCACAGTCCGGAGGGCATAAAAATCCACCCGCATGAAATGCCACCTGAACAAGCCCCGAACAATCAATACCGCTTGGCTCATTCCCAGCCCAAACATAAGGCGAACCGAGGAACGCTCGCGCCGCGGCCACAACGCTTTCCGCCCAATCTTCTATCGGGTTCAAGTGGCTTTTCGGGACAAACCCCGATCCGCCCGCGATCTCAATCTCAAGCCAATCGCCATCTCTTCCCAAGACGTGCACCTGTGCTGTCATGGGCAGGAACAAAATCGGCTCGCTTTTGATGGATGGCGAGGGCCATGCATGGGTCAGCAAAGCTGAGACCCAGTGCGTCGCCTCCCGATAAGAATTCAGCGCAGCACGCGGCAAATACCCGACATAGCCGTCCTTGGAAGACACGCCAAAGACGTGGTCACCAACGGTCTCCAACACAAGGAACGTGTCCCCAAACAAAAGCTGCCTCTCGCGGGCGCCATCAGGCTTTGGCCTTAGAAATGCACATTCCGCAAGCGACATAGTTTCGCCCTGGACATATCGCTGCGCCGTAACATCCGCCTCCAAACCAGCCAGTGCAACCCGGCCGTTTGATGCAAGAAATCGCCGATCGCTCACGGCTTAAGCATCCCTGGCAGAGCCTCATAAAGCGCGCGTATCCCCTGCCCAACACCGCCTTTTGGGCGGCCCGGCTCTGCAGACGGATTCCATCCGAACACATCGAAATGCATGTACCTTGACGTCTCGGTGACGAAGCGACGCAGGAACAACGCGGCGGTGAGCGACCCTGCAAACCCACCCTTGGGCGCATTGTCCAGATCAGCAATGCCTGGCTCGATCATCGCTTCATACGGGTCCCAAAACGGCATTCGCCAAACAGGATCACGAACCGCGTCGGCGGCCGCTGCAAGGGCCGCGGCGTCATCGCCAAAACTCGCGTAAAATGGCGCAAGATCGGGACCAACCGCCACCCGCGCCGCGCCCGTCAACGTGGCCATCGAGATAATCAGATCGGTCGGACTTTCGTCCGCAAGCGCCAAAGCATCCGCCAAAACCAAACGCCCTTCTGCGTCGGTATTGTTGATCTCAACCGTCAGACCCTTTCGGGATATCAATATATCGCCAGGGCGAAACGCGTTCCCAGCAACCGAATTCTCAACAGCCGGGATCAGCACGCGCAATCGAATGGGCGTATCGCCCGCCATCAACATATGTGCCAGGCCCAGCACGTTCGCCGCGCCGCCCATATCCTTTTTCATCAAGCCCATTGACGCGCCCGGCTTTAAATTAAGCCCGCCCGTATCAAAGCAAACGCCCTTTCCGACCAAGGTCAGATGCGGTCCCGTGCTGCCCCATGTCATCTCAATCAGGCGCGGCGCACGTGGTGACGCGCGCCCCACAGCATGGATCATTGGAAAATTCGCCTTCAAAGCAGCATCAGTCGTCACCGATAACTCGGCACCATAAGCTTCCGCCAAAACCCGCGCAGCGACTTCAAGCTCGTCCGGCCCCATATCGTTTGCGGGCGTATTGATCAGATCGCGGGTTAAAGCCTCGCCAGCAGCGATCCGTTCCAGCCTTTCGGCGTCGACCCCCTCAGGGGCAACCAACATCGCTTTGAGCGCGCTCACCGTGGCATATCGACCAAACACGTATCCGGCCAAGAGCCATCCAAGGGCTGCCTCGTTCAAGTCCGCCCCGGTAAGCTCCGAGCGAAACGCCCAGCTTCCTTCTGGCAATTTCCCCCGCAACTCCGCCACGACAAACCGCTTGCGCGCCCGCGTGGTCGCGTCTCCCAATCCGCCCGCAGCCGCAACAACCGCACCCGTTTCGTCCGGTAAAAGCGCGACTTCCCCAGCAGTGGCGGCGAACCCCGAGGCTTCAACGAAGGCGCGTGCTCTGGCATCAAGCCCTTCACGCCAGTCCTCGAGCACGTCTTTGGACACCAAATGAAGCGGACGCGTCGCGGCATCAGCCGGGGCAAAAATCAGAGATGTCATTTGATAGGCGCCTTTTGTCTGTTCAAGGCCAGCCTATCCGCTTTGATCCGCGCCACAAGTCCCAGCAAAGCCTTACCTTTGCAAATGTGCGATGTCCCCAAACGCTGCCAATGAGCGTTCTCCAACCCTGACAAGTTGCACAACCAAGGCCGCCATCGCCGCATGATCACTCACTCCGACAATCACCGCGACCTTTCCAGCCACCGCGGCAGCAGTCTGCATAGCGAATTGCCCGAACATGCCGACCACTGACCGTGCACCCTTTGCCAGCCGATGAAACGCGCCCACGCGCCATGTAGCATTTGCCGCGTTCAAACGTTCGTCTATTTCCTCCAGCGCCGTAAAAGCTATGAATTCTGCGCGCGAAACACCCTAATTCCGCGCCAGATCAACCGGATGCCCGGCATCGACGAAAATCATCTCGACCGGACAAAAATGCACTACGTTGTCCATCTTTCTTCAACCGCACAATTTCTCACCACTCTTGGGGCTTGGTCTAATTGCGCTCGGCAAAGAATTGATTGATATAGATTGCAAAATGCCGTGTCTTTTGTTTGAATTTTCCAGATCACGGCCTCGGGGACCATTCGCATGAACCAAGCTCGTCCGCTTCCCGGATATCTTGTCAGCCGCTATAAGGGCTGGAAGGCAACGACTTACGACGACAACCAGGCGTGGTATCGCCACCTTGCCGCCGATGGCCAGCATCCGCGCGCGATGATCATCTCGTGCTGCGACAGCCGGGTCCATGTCACGTCAATCTTCGGCGCAGACTCTGGCGAGTTCTTCATCCACCGCAACATCGCAAGCCTCGTTCCGCCTTGCGAGCCCGACGGCGACCACCACGGCACATCTGCGGCTGTCGAATATGCCGTCACCGGTCTCAAGGTCGCCCACATTATCATCCTGGGCCACTCAAATTGCGGAGGCGTCGCGGAATGTCATCGCATGTGCTCGGGCAACGCACCTGAACTTGAGGCCAGCACCAGCTTTGTTGGCAGATGGATGGATATCCTGCGACCCGGATATGAACGCCTTCAACCGCGTGCCGATGATGCGACCGCCCTGCACGACCTCGAACAGGAAGCCGTCCTGATCTCGCTCGAAAACCTTATGACCTTCCCGTTTGTCGCTGATGCGGTCGAGCGCGGAGACCTCACTTTGCACGGTCTTTGGAAGGACATCACCAACGGCAGCCTCCTGAACTACGACACACGTGCGAACGGATTTGTTCCGGTTTGACCGAAGGCCCCAAACCACCAATATTCCCGATAAAGGCACCGACCTTGTGAACGAAATACTGTCGCTGGCAGCGGACAACCTGGTCTCGCCGATCATTCTCAGCTTCGCGCTTGGACTTGCAGCAGCCTTTGTGCGGTCCGATCTGTCCGTCCCCGAGGCTGTTGCCAAGGGCATGTCGATCTACCTCCTGTTCGCCATTGGTTTCAAAGGCGGCGCAGGCGTGGCCGCGCATGGTGTTGATCAAACGCTAATCCTGTCGCTGATTGCGGGCATTGTCCTGTCGTTTGGCCTTCCGATCATTGCATTCGGACTTTTGCGCTTCCTGACCAATTTCGACACCATCAACCGCGCAGCAGTCGCCGCACACTACGGCTCGATCTCTATCGTGACCTTTGTCGCAGCCACCTCTGTCCTCGACGGACGCGGCATCGAATCCGAGGGCTATATGGTCGCTGTCGCCGCTGCGATGGAGGCCCCCGCCATCATCTCTGCGCTCTGGCTTTTGTCGCGCGCCGGCGGGCAGGGCCAGGCCGACAGCGCTCTCTATCGGGAGATCCTGACCAATGGCTCGATTGTCTTGCTCGTCGGCGCGTTCCTCATCGGTGGCATCACCGGGGAAGACGGCCTCGCAACCATCTCGTCGTTCATCGTCGCCCCCTTCCAGGGCGTGCTCTGCCTGTTCTTGCTCGACATGGGCCTTGTCGCCGGGCGCGGCCTGCGCGAAAGCCGAGGCGACCTTGGCCTTGGCGCTGTTGCGTTTGGCGTGATCATGCCGCCCATCGGCGCTGCCTGCGGCCTGCTCCTTGCGCTTCTTATCGGGCTTTCTTCTGGCGGTGCCGCGCTCATGATGGTCCTTTCCGCCTCAGCCTCTTATATTGCCGTGCCTGCTGCGATGCGTGTGGCCCTTCCGGAGGCAAAACCCTCGATCTATCTCACCCTTTCGCTTGGCGTGACATTCCCGTTCAATCTGGTGATCGGCATCCCGTTTTATACCGCCATCGCCACTCAAATCGTCGGAGGCTGACCCATGGAAACACATGATGCCAAGCGCGTGGAAATCATCATCGAAGCACCGCTAGAGCGCCGATTGACGGACGCTCTTCGCGCCGCCAACGTCACCGGGTACACAGTCTTGCCAGTGCTCGGCGGGTCTGGAAGCTCCGGCGCATGGAGCCGTGAAGGTCAGGTCTCGCGCGCATCCGGCATGGTCTCGGTGGTCTGCCTGATCCGACCGGACCGGCTCGACACATTGTTGGATGCGGCATTTTCTGTGGTGGAAACTCATATCGGCGTCGTATCGATCACCGATGCAAAGGTTTTGCGGGCCGAACGGTTCTAATCCGTCACGCTAGTCAGCGACGATCTGGCTTTCGAGGGGCCTGCTGCGAACCGAACGAAACACCGGATCCGGTGCATGGGACATCCGAAATCTCCGTAGAGCTTGCAGGGTTTCGCGCGCTTTGGACGACAGTCCGTCTGGCGTCTCGTGCGCTTCGGTAGGTTTATCCATATTCGGGGGCATCTTGTGTTCCTCAGATCATCGCATCGCGCGGGCAATTGAATTCTCGGTGAATGCAACCTTAAGCCACCGGTATTGGCACAATTGAAATGAAGCGCCCGTGGACGGTCTTTCGTGCAGCCTGCGCCGTGCGCTCTGCCGCTAGGGGGATCACGTCTGCAGGCACCAATCGACGTCTGCGTTGCGCCACTGGCCCGCCGTGAAAAATAAGCACCCGCGCGGTTGCATCTCCCGGTTGCGCTGGCAGATCAGAAGTGGCCGCAGCCAGGCGTTTCATCGCCCGCTTTTCGCGCGCCTCAAGTCCCGTCATCAATGACAAAACCTGATCATCTGTAATTGGCGTCATGGCGCACATCCCCGCTGCCTTGCGTCTTCAAGTCAACGACAACTTCCCCCGGAATGTGGCCGGACTTGTGCCAAAATGTGGTGGGATCGTGGCAAACCCGCAACCACAGGCTGCAAGCCGCACAACGGACCCGTCCAAAACGTGCAAAGTACCTTGTGGATATGGCCTGAACTGGA
>NZ_CALJXO010000078.1:0-4471 GCF_937988555.1 uncultured Boseongicola sp.
CCAAGCCCGGGTTTGGCTCCCCAGTCAGCCTGGGCCCTGCGCGCTAAAGCCGCGCACAAGGTGGCTGTCGAAGCCTTCGCCGCATTTGCACCGCTTGCGATCCTCGCAATGATACGAATACCCGACGACACATACCCCGGACTGTTGGCGTTGACATTCTTCATCGGCATTTTTGCACACTACGTCATCTATACCTTGGGGATCACCATCCTGAGAACGCTTAGTTTCGCTCTGGCAGCGCTATCAACTCTTGGGTTGGGGCTCCGCGTGCTGGGCTGGATCTAAGGTCAATAGCAAAAGATCTCGAAGTCAGCGCAAGTTATCCTCAGATTATGAGTGTCCACTTTGGACTCAGATTTGATGGGGTCGTGGATGGCTCCTGCTCCAACCGGCGTCGCGATGCGCCTTAGGGTAGGTGTCAGAATCTGCACATGAGTGAAGCCGTTCGCAGCTAACAGCCCGAAGGTCCTGTTGGGTCGAAAGCAGACTTGGTCACTTCGGGCGCACGTCAACGTTGAAACAGGCCACCCCGAAGGGCGGGCTGTTTTGTCCTCGTCTATGAGGCAACTCTAGAGGCTTGAGTTCAGGCGCGAGACAACGAGGGACAGAACTTCCGGTCGGGTCTTCGGCGCCACACGCCCATGAGCGCGTTTGGCGCAAGGCACGCATCTGACGGTTTTGGTTGGAACTGTGGGATCATTCGTCGCTGAAGGCGCCTGTCAGAGGGACGAGACGGGCGCTGTCGGATCGACATTGAAGGTCAGTTTAAAAACACGATCCAAGAATTTAGACCGGGAGGTCTACTCATCGGACGCGGCCAAGACCTCTCCAGCATAGGCGTCCATCAGCTCCGCGCCAAATTCCTCTGCACCTTCGCGACGCAGATCGGAGATGTGCGCGAGCGCATCATCGCGCACCTGGCGGCTGGGATAGACAGTCACGATGGCAAATCGATCCAATTCGGCATCCATAAGCATGGAATGCTTGGCCCCCAAAGCCAAAAGCCCGGGAAAGTATTTTCGCTTCATGAGTTGCGTTACGTGCTGCAGTGTCTCGGTTTCACCTGTGATCCGCCAAGTCGTGATTGATACAAAGCTCATTTGGTCACCCTCCAATGAAGCCAAGCATAGCACAAAAGTTCATCCTTCCTCCGTGCAAATTGCCAGCAACCACGTCAGACGGTCCGCCACACAGCCACAACGATGAGCTTTGTCAGGCAAGGCAGACCGCAAACCGACCAAGCAGGCGGTGGTTTTGCGAGTCACTCAAGGCCTGACCAGGTCCCCTCGGCGACGCAAATGCCAAATAACCTGGCACCTCGACCTCGCCGCTGCGCTAACAAAGCGCGCTTGAGGCGAGCGATACGTCTAATCCGAAGAACTCAAGCGCACCCCAAGACCGCCACCGTTCCTGGGAATGAAATCAATGCCAGCAGCCGCCAACGCTCGCGCCATTCTCTGAACGGACTCGGACGATACGCGACGACGCTCTCGCTCAAAATCAACGACGGTTGAAAGGCCCACTCCGGCCGTTTTGGCAAGCCGCGGTTGAGCATTTTAGAGAGGAAGCGCACGCCCTTCCCCTATTGATTTTTGAAATTGGCATCGGGAGCGTACAGCGCCCCGGCGACTGGGTTCGATTTTGCTGGTCCGAATACAATGGACAGTCACTTCGAATACGACAGGGCAAGACAGGACGGATGCTAAGGCTGCCCTGCACGGAGACGCTTCAACATGCTTTGGACGACGCACCGAGGGTTGGTTTGACGATTCTGACGCGGCGCGATGGCCAGCCAATGTCCTATCGATATTTGGCACAAATCATGCGCAAGGAGCGCCAACGTCTCGGGCTACTTGAATTTGACCTACATGCGCTCCGCTATCGCGGCGTTATGGAGCTTGCCTGGGCCAATTGCACGGACGACGAAATAGCGGCATTCAGCGGGCACGCATCAATTGCCATGATACGGAAATACGCAGGAGAAGCGCGTCAGGAAATGCGCGCGCGCTCAGCGGCAGAAAAGCGTGCACGAACATAGACAGAACGAACGCTGATAACATGAGTGATAACAGCTTGACGCGAACGCTCGAGAAACCTAAGCAGCACGGGCTTCCGGCGAGTTGGCGGAGTGGTTACGCAGCGGATTGCAAATCCGTGTACAGGAGTTCGATTCTCCTACTCGCCTCCAAATTCCAAAATATTTTGCGTCACTTACGGCACTTTCCACAAGATGCTGTAAAACGCGCTTCGTACACAAATCGTACACAATCCGCGTACAGTTTTTCGCTGCGTTTCACCCAAAATTGCCGTATAGTGTTCAGCAACAGGCACTTAGAAAAAATGGCGCGGCGCTCACGAATATAAATATCCACAGAATACATCTCCCGCCCTCCGAATAAACGAAGGAGACAAACTGGCGGAATTTTACTCCGCTACAACTGCGCTATGTCGCAGCCGTCTCTCCGGCCCATTATTGCTGTGCGCTTTACACTGCGGATCATATCGCGTGAAAAGCGCTTGCCCGACTTCGTAAGCCAACAGCAATGGTTTCCGTCAGTGGCTGTGGGAACCGATGTGGCAAATCCGCAAGGGTCTTGTCCAACGCAGGCTCAAACTCAGACGCGATTGCCGCCAAGACTTCTTCCGCTAGCGCGACACCAAAGCCCGCCGCCTTGGCAGCCTGCAGGAAATTGCGTGGCACCACCTCGTTCATCCGATAGTGCCCGTCCACCGCCATCGCGAGGCGCATCCGGTTCTGGCGGATCTGACCGTCATCCACCGCTTTCTGGGCGCTCAGCACATCGTAGAGTGGGGTCATGCGGAACCCGCCAGGGCGCAATGCGATGCTGAAATTCTTGGCGTGCCCGTCCGTCGCTCCCAAGAGCCAAAACAGAACCTGCGCGCGGAAGAACGCGCGCTGATCTACCTCGGGGTCATCACTACCAGTCAGCAACCCGATCCCTTCGGTGATCCCCGGCCCACCATCCATTTGATATTTTTGGCTGGGTGGGACTGAGAGCCCCTGACAAAAATCTTCCTGCGGGAGGCGGATCAACCGGCCATCCTTGGTCCAACGCCGATCGAACCGCGTCACAACAAGGCTGCGCACGTCCTCGAAGTCGGCAATCTCGACCTCAGCCACCTCCATCCCCATGGCGCGGCAAAAGCTCATGCAGAAGAATTCGTTCTCGACACTGTCGGACAAATCGACCCCAGCGGGCAGAACGCCGAGTTGGGTCTTGAGGATATGGGTTGTGGGGGTAAGCCCCGATGGACGGATCCACGTTCCCTCGTGGCGCAGCAGCGCTGTTTTCTCCTGCGCCCCTGCGATCGAAATGCGAAAGTCGTCTTCCTCTTCCATTCCAAGAGGGGCGCTTGCCAAGTTGCGCAGCATATCCGCAATCTGCGCCTCAGATACGGGTTCTCCTTCGAGCACGCCAAACTCGGGCACCTCGCCCGAAACGAACTGCAAGGCCCCCACGCAATCGCGCCCGATTTTCTCCAGCATGTGCCACGCGTCCGTGCCGCCTGCACGCACCCGAGCGGCAACGCGTTCACGTATCGCCTGATTGTCCGGCAGCAGGTTTTCAAGGTAGGCAATGACAGGACCGCCTTGGTGCGCCTCTTCGCGCAAAGGCAGTGACAGCGAGATGGGCATGGCGTGTTCCCACGACAGCCAGTCGTGATCGTAGGCAAAGCTGATCGCGCCCGAACCCGCGAGACGCAAGGCTCCCACCAGCCGTCCATTCAGAAGCACCTGCATCGTGCCGCTACGCCCGCGCCGGTTTGATTTTTTTGGGGCCATCAGAAGATATCCTCAATCTCGAGCGAACCGCCGCGCTCCACCAAACGAAACTCAAGCCCAAGCGCAGCCATGATAGCGAGCACAGTGGCGAGCTTGGTTCCCGCATCGCCATTCTCGAGCGACGAAATCGTTGCAACGCGCAAATTCGTGCGCGCGCTGATATCGCTTTGGGTCCAGCCGCGCGCTTTGCGCGTCCGGCGAAGTGCCTCGCCGATCTGCTCGGCCGTTCGTGCTGTGAGGTCCATGATGCGGCTCCTTTTACGGTATAGCGTAAATCAAAACAAATTACGCTGCAACGTAAATATCTAATTTTTACGCCATGGCGTAACACTCGAGCCGCACTCATCCCTGCAGCCCCGCCGCGCGAACTTGCTCAGGCGTCTCAATTAGTTGCGAATCATTCTGAAAATTCAGTAGCAACCGTATTAATCAGCATTTTTTATCCGAAATTCGAAATAAAATTCGCATGTGGTTCAGTTCTCAGTGACATTCAACAGCCTTGCACCGTCAGGAGCGCTCCCATGCAATTCGCCACGAAGTATACCACGGTATGCTGAAAGCGGTCGACGCCAGCTGAAAATACTATTATGCATCGCGCAAACACATTTCCGCGGGAGAGACCCATGACTGAGCAAACCGAATTCGACATCATCTACACCAAAGTCG
>NZ_CALJXO010000079.1:0-2562 GCF_937988555.1 uncultured Boseongicola sp.
CAGCGCGTTTGCGTCGATCCTGATCTATGCGATGGACCTTTTGCCCAATCGGATCGGCTTGATCGGTGGGCTTTTTTACGGTTTGAACTTTGGGCTCGGGGGCGTGGCTGCGGCGTTTCTTGGCGTGCTTGCCGAAAGCTACGGCGTAGAGACGGTATACCTGATATGCTCTTTCCTGCCCCTTGCGGGAGTGTTTGCCTGGTTCCTGCCACGGATCGACGAAGGCAGATGAAGCGCCTCGGGACCTCGCATTAGCATGCAGAGATTGGCTCTGAGAGAAGACTGAACCTTATCATGTTGTCTGGCGATAGTGCCCAATAACACAACCTTATCTGCCATTCATGTAGCGCTGTGTCCGCCTTTAGATTTTTTGGGTGAGACCTTTCATTGAAAGCCACAATCGCGAACGGGAAAATCATTCAGACTCGAAAAGATCCCGGGCGAACACTTTTTCTTTGACCTCGCTCGGCCCGAAACTTCAGTCGATTGGCTTATTGCAGGGAGATTCGGGCGTTCTTGCATTTTAACGCATATTTCAGTATGCACTATAATATATATCAGAGGGATCGTTATGACCAAACTCCTCACACCCCACATTGCCACAATGACCGAAATGCGTGAACCGCATAAAGTGCTTGAACGTTCCGGCGGCAATCCGGTTGCGGTTTTGAAGAATTCGGCTCTGGTGGGATATTTTGTACCCGCCGAGGCTGTTCAGGAAACCGAAAGCCGTGTTGCCACACGCGACGAGGTCTTGGAAAGCCTCAAGCGCCGGAAAGATGTCAACCAACCCGTTCTTGACTACCTCAAGGACAAATAGGCGTGTTCAGACTCTTGTCTCCAGAACTTATTGACCTCATTCATGGCGAGGTTCTGAACCCTGGCGAACTTGTGGGACGCGCCCGTGACAAATCGCTCGACGGCGCGGTGTCGCGTGTGGACAACCGTCTTGCGTATGGATTGATTGAGGACGCGTTTGCGCTGGCGGCTTGTTATGGCGAGGCGATCGCTCAAGGCCGCTGCTACAATGACGGCAACAAACGTACAGCATACCAATCCATGGACGTCTGTCTCGATGTCAACGGCATCGCATTTAACTGGGCTGTGGAGGACGTCGGCGATCGAATAATTCTCCTGGCGCAGGGCAAGCTGGAAGCAGAAGATTTTGCGCACTGGCTGAGGTCTATGGTTGACCAGAAAACCTAATGATCCCGAGTATTGCCCGGCCCGTAAGGATCGGTTTCGCGAGTTAAATTGCGGCCAATTCTTATGACTTTTAACGAGGTGCGGCCAAGAATTCCTGACGAGAAGCGCCGGTCGCGTGCATTCCAAGCTTTGCTATTTGGTAATCGTTTGATGGTCTGCGTTATCGAAACGCACGTTTGCAGGAATTTGAGCCCATAAAGTCGACTGAGAGTGCGCATGATCGGGGGTTTGATGATGAGCGGGTTCAATCCGTTGCCAACCGGATGTCGGCCATCGGTAATGGAGACGGGTCGACCAGACTGGCAGAACATGAAGATGGGAGCGCCCCGTAAGTATGGGGTATCAGAAACCGGAGAAAACCATGTCGAGGGCTCCCCTTATCTCATAGTCGGATCCGGAAAGATCAGCGATTGGCTGTCCCCTGAGCAGCGCGGAGGGAATTGCCGCCATCTCGGCGGTGTGCAGGGCGTGGTCCTCGCCGTTAACCTCGAACACCGGTTCGAGGCGCCCGATTACCCTTGGGCCGGTTGAAACCACGATGAGAGGTGCGACGACGCGCGAACCAGTGTCGATCAGATCCGTCTGGAGATCGAGCACCAGCCGACCGCTGGCTAGCCGATAGACTTGGAACTGTGCCATCAGCTGATCTTCAACACCTGCATGTCTGCAAGTGGCATCCCATTGGCCTCAATCCATGTGTGGCGCTCAGAGATCGCCGCCGCATTCTCCACGGCCCAGGCCTCCGCCCGCGCGGCCCTAACCGCTTCTGCAATGGCAGCATCGCTGATCGCTGATACGTTAAGACCCAATTCTCGCGCGGCGGCAAGATTGGCCGCAGTCAGGCTGATGTTCGTGCGCTGCTTGTCCGTTGTCGTTTGCATCATATCCCTCTCCTTAGCACATGATCTATACACACGAGAAGTGTGTATTTCAATGGTGCAAAAGCCTCATGCTGCGCTGCAATCAATATGTTCGGGTACTCTGAATAGGCTGGCACAGCCTTCGCTACCTTGTCTCGCGTGCGCTGCGATTGTTGCGGGGATGGCTCGCGGTACATGTTATCGGGCATTTGCTTCTAAAATAGAGAAATATAGACGCCTGACGAAAACGCACTTTTTCATTTATAGTCAACGAGTTAGATCAACATCACCGCTCAAACACAACCTAAACGTGAATTTGGGTTCGTTCTGCAAAATCACGCCTCTGATACCTTGTGCCATTCGGTAAAGACCCGGTTTCGGCGGCCTTCGGCGCGCTTGCGATACCCCCGAAACCTGTGCATCCGCCGGGTGAGCTCGGCCGGCCTGTTCGGGTTGGTCCTTTTGAAGATCTTGAGAGACCCGACAAAAAATTCCC
>NZ_CALJXO010000080.1:0-16470 GCF_937988555.1 uncultured Boseongicola sp.
GCGGATGGTCCGCGAAGTCGCCTGCGAATTCCTGTTCGAAGAGCGAGTGCGCCATCGGGTCGAGGTCGTGCACACGACCGTGGATCTTCGTCCGTTTCCGTTCCCGCTTCGGCAGCGTGGCGAGTTGCTCGTCGATCCACGCGTCGAGCCGCGCGCACGCCTTGCGCGCGGTGTGAAGCTGAACCACCCTGAAGCGATTGCCTTGATCACCGACTATGTCGTCGAAGGCGCGCGCGACGGTCGGTCCGTGGCCGATCTCATGCAGGCAGGCGCCCATGTAATCACCAAAGATCAGTGCATGGATGGCATCCCCGAGATGATCCACGACGTCCAAGTCGAGGCTACGTTCCCGGACGGCACCAAACTTGTCACCGTGCATCATCCGATCCGATGAAATCTGTTAGGCTGCGGCAAATCACGTCTCAGGAGGGCACATCATGTTGGGTACTTTGATCCTTGGCATCGCGGCTGGCTGGATCGCGCCATACGCCGAACCAAAAGTGAAATCAGCGCTGGAGAAAGTTCTATTGGATGACATTCCGGTCGAGCCGATCGAAATGCGGCTGATTGCCTTCGCCGTCTGTCTGGTCGGCGCGGCGGTATTGTCGATGGCCTTCGCAGAACCGCACGCCGCGCCGCTCGCTATCGGTGCAGCCATTGGCATCTTTGCGCCGCGTCTGATTTCGAAATGGAACGCCTCTAAAAGACCCGATTATGACAGTTAAGGAAGATGAATGATTCCCGGTGAAATTTTCCCCGCTGACGACGATATTACCCTGAACGAGGGGGCCAAAAGCGTCGTTTTGATGGTTGCCAATACCGGCGACCGTCCGGTTCAGGTCGGCAGCCACTACCATTTTGCTGAAACAAACGCCGCTCTTGAATTTGAACGAGAAACCGCGCGTGGCATGCGACTTGATATCGCCGCTGGAACGGCAGTGCGCTTTGAGCCGGGACAGCGACGCGAAGTGCGGCTTGTGCTTTTCGGCGGCGCCCGCAAAGTCTTCGGGTTCAATCAAAAAGTGATGGGCGCGCTTTAAGCCATGTTGTCGGATCCCAAAATCCAGCTTTGCGGCGTCCTGGCCCCATCGAGCGCGAGTATTGCGCCGTTAATCATTGTTAACGTCCCTGACCAAACACATTTAGTTTGGGCTTCTTTCCAAGGATCCGTCTGAACATGCCGATACAAATCACCCGCGCAGCCTATGCCGATATGTATGGTCCCACCACCGGCGACCGCCTGCGCCTTGCCGACACCGACCTTATTATCGAGGTGGAGCGCGACCTTACGACTTACGGCGAAGAGGTGAAATTTGGTGGTGGTAAGGTGATCCGCGACGGCATGGGGCAGGCCCAGACGAGCCGCGCCGAGGGCGCTGTGGATACTGTTATTACCAATGCGCTGATCGTGGATCACAGCGGCATTTACAAAGCCGACGTTGGGCTGCGGGACGGTAAAATTCATAAAATCGGCAAAGCTGGAAACCCCGATACCCAGAACGGCGTGGACATCGTGATCGGTCCCGGCACCGAAGCCATCGCAGGCGAGGGGCGCATCCTGACGGCGGGTGGATTTGACGCTCATATCCACTGGATTTGCCCGCAACAAATTGAAGATGCACTGCATTCCGGGATGACGACGATGCTGGGTGGCGGCACCGGACCTGCGCATGGAACGCTTGCAACCACCTGCACGCCCGGCCCTTGGCATATCGGACGGATGCTGCAGGCGATGGACGATGTTCCGATGAATGTCGCGTTGTCTGGCAAAGGCAACGCCTCGCTTCCGGCGGCCTTGCACGAGATGGTGAATGCCGGTGCTGCCGCTCTTAAGCTTCATGAAGATTGGGGCACGACGCCGGGCGCAATTGATTGCTGTCTAAGGGTTGCTGACGAAATGGACGTTCAGGTGATGATCCACACCGATACGTTGAATGAAAGCGGATTTGTCGAAAACACCGTCGCCGCAATCGGAGACCGCACGATCCATGCGTTTCACACCGAAGGCGCGGGGGGCGGGCATGCGCCCGACATCATCAAGGTCTGTGGTTTGCCGAACGTCATTCCAAGTTCGACCAACCCGACGCGTCCCTACACGGTGAACACCCTAGAAGAACATCTCGATATGCTGATGGTGTGCCACCACCTCGACAAGGCGATCCCTGAAGACGTCGCCTTCGCCGAAAGCCGCATCCGCCGTGAAACCATTGCCGCCGAAGACATTCTTCATGATATGGGCGCGTTTTCGATTATTGCATCTGACAGCCAGGCGATGGGGCGCGTCGGCGAAGTTGCGATCCGAACCTGGCAAAGCGCTGATAAGATGAAAAAACAGCGCGGTCGCCTGGCCGAGGAAACCGGCGAGAACGATAACCTTCGTGTGCGTCGCTACATTGCCAAATACACAATCAACCCGGCAATCGCACACGGTATCAGCGCCCATATCGGATCGATTGAAGAAGGCAAGCGGGCCGATCTTGTCTTGTGGAACCCGGCCTTTTTCGGTGTGAAACCCGAGATGGTTTTGCTAGGCGGTTCAATTGTCGTCGCTCAGATGGGCGATCCCAATGCGTCAATCCCGACGCCGCAGCCGGTCTATTCACGCCCTATGTTTGGAAGCATGGGGCGCGCGGTTCAGCGTAGCGCGGTTGCCTTCATAAGCCGGGCTGGACAAGACGCCGGAGTTGCGGAGGCTCTTGGGCTTCAGCGCGACACGATTGCCGTCGAAAACTGTCGTGGGATTGGCAAAAAAGACATGGTTCTGAACGATGCCATGCCGTTCATAGAAGTTAACCCCGAGACATACGAAGTGCGCGCCGACGGCGAGCTTCTCGTCTGCGAGCCAGCCGAAGTTTTGCCGATGGCGCAGCGATATTTCATGTTCTGATGTTGGGAGAGCGCGACATGAAAGGCGCCGCAGGCCAGGGCACGCAGGCATCCAGCTGCGCCCAATACGCATGGCGGGGTTGCAAACTTGGCGATTGTGCAGGTGCACTGCGCCCCCCAAGTAGGCGATATCAAGATAATCAAACTCCAGCCCCCTCCGAGGTCTATTATGGTATCCCGTGCTTTTTTCGCGACTGTTATGGCCGCGCTTACTCCAACCACCCGTTTCAACGACCTCTTCGCGATGAGCGACAGTCAATTGGCCACCCGTGGCTACGACCGCGATGGTCTTGCCCGCAGCCACATCTCCGGCATCGCCGGCGTCTAGGTCTATCGGCGCGGCGCGCTTCGACGACGACATCTGACGCCCTCTCAAGAGGTGTGTCAAAATTTCACGGCCCGCCCGGACATCGTCCGTCGCGGGCCGTTTTGTTTGCCGAAAGGTTTTTGCCATGACCGCGTTGCCTCTTTGCCAATTCATCCGGCCCCGCGAAGGCCATGGCTTAACGGACCGTTGCCATCTGACCTACGAGGATCGTTTCTTGCGACGCAAAGTGCTGACAACCGAGGCAGGTTTGAGCTTTCTCGTCGATTTGGAGGGCGCCACACATCTGAACGACGGCGATGCCTTCGCCCTTGACGACGGCCGCCTCATTTCCATAACGGCGGCGCCCGAAGACCTGATGCAGGTGACCGGCGATGACCTTCTGCGGTTCGCCTGGCACATAGGCAATCGTCATACGCCCTGTCAGGTCGAGACCGCAAGATTGCTGATTTCACGCGACCACGTCATCGAGGCGATGCTGGTGCAACTCGGAGCGGAATTAGCGATTGTAAACGAGCCGTTCCTTCCCGAAGGAGGGGCTTATGGTCTTGGTCGCACCTTTGGACACGACCATGGGCACGATCACGGCGATGGGCACACACATGATCAGGGACACAATCACACCCACGACCATAGCAACAGCCATTCCCACGACCATGACTGACGCGGGCCTTCTGACCCTCACGCATTGGCTGTCGCCGGTATTTCCGGTGGGCGGATACGCCTATAGTCAAGGCCTTGAGGCAGCGATCGAGGCAAAAGATGTGCGCGATGGCGCCAGCCTTACGGATTGGCTTGGGACGGTTTTGCGTGACGGAAGTGGTCAGGCTGATGCGATTTTTCTGTCATGTGCAATGGCCCAAAACGCCGATTATGCCGATCTGAACGCCTGGGCGTCGGCCCTCGCACCGGCCGCCGAGCGTTGGCAGGAAACAGCAGAGCAGGGGGCGGCGTTCACCCGCGCCGTTAACGATCTTAAAGATGAAACCGAAGCGGCCGTCGCCTTGCCGATTGCGGTCGGGCGCGCGGCGAAGTCGCTGGGGCTCGTGACTGAGCGCGTGGCTGCGCTTTACCTTCAGGCGATGATTGCAACGCTTGTCACGGGGGCTGTGCGACACATTCCGTTGGGTCAGTCGCAGGGGCAAAAGGTCATTGCGGCATTGATGCCCACAGTCCTTTTTGTGGCGGCCGCGGCAAAGGGTAAAACGCCCGCCGACATCCGCAGTTCTGCGTTTGGGGCGGACCGCGCAGCTATCACTCACGAAACCCAAGAGATACGGATTTTTCGCACATGAAAAGATTGCATGGACCCCTTCGTATCGGCATTGGCGGCCCTGTCGGCGCGGGAAAAACCTCGCTGACCGAAGCGCTCTGCCGTGCAATGGCCGGCCGCTATTCCATCGCTGTCATCACCAACGATATCTATACCCGTGAAGACGCCGAGGCGCTGACCCGCGCGCAAGTTCTGCCCGCAAATCGGATCCGGGGCGTGGAAACCGGAGGCTGCCCACATACGGCGATCCGCGAGGACGCTTCAATCAATCTCGCGGCTGTCGCCGATCTGCGCGAGGCGTTTCCCGACCTTGATATGATCCTGATCGAAAGCGGTGGTGACAACCTTGCAGCGACGTTTTCTCCTGAACTGGCAGACCTCACGATCTATGTGATCGACACCGCTGCCGGGCAGGATATCCCGCGCAAAAAAGGCCCGGGGCTAACGCGCTCGGACCTTTTGGTGGTGAACAAACTTGATCTTGCGCCTTATGTCGGCGTGGATCCGGACCTTCTTGCGTCGGATGCAAAAGCCGCGCGCGCGGGTCGCCCGCATGTTATGGCGTCGATCAGGCAGGGCAAAGGGATCGCTGAAATCGTCGCTTTTGTGGAACGCGCAGGCGGGTTTCAGGCCACCCCGGAGCCCGCCTCGACCCTTTGACCCGGCACTGCGCGACCTTGTTCCTTTAGGCGCGCCTCGGCGGCTTCAAGGTGGTGGCGAAAGCGCGGGATCGGGCGGTCTGCCAAAACAGCACGACACAAAAGTGCTGTGAGATAGGGGCGGTCTTCGGCGATGACACGCGCAAGAAGGGCCCGCAGATACGGCATATGCCGTCGCCTTGATCGCATTTTGCGCGCAACCTGAACTGGCGTCAGGCAACAATTCACCGCAACTTCGCAAAGCCGCGATATAAGCCCCATCGTGCGCAAATCACCATCAATTGCGCCCGAGCGACCGCGCCTGTAGCGATGCTTGAAAATATTTGGTCCTCGAAACAACGCGGCGTGCATTGCGTCTTCAACTTCGTCCGGATCGTAGATGATATAGGCAGAGTCTGCGGCTTCAAGCATGTCAGGCGCAAACCCGTAGCGGGACGAGAAATCCATCCGCCGTGTGCCTTCAAACCGCGTATCCCATTCGGTTAACTCGCGCGCCAATGTCGCTTGAGGAGACACCGCGATCACAGTTGCACCAGGGGCCACGACGGAAAACGCCGCCGCCGCGTAGCCACACATGCCCGCGCCGTAGAAGATGACCTTGTCGAAATCTTCGAAGAAACCCTCGTCGACCAGCCGGTCGAAATAGCCGTAAACGAAGTGGCTTCGGTACCAAGTTTCCTTCATCGCCAGTAGCGTCAGATGCGACCAGCCGCGGTTTTCACAGACGTCAAATCCAAGCGGCATGCCTGTTTCGCTAACGGCGCGTGTACCGGCAAGCGTTTCAAATGACACGAAAAGTACATCCTGCGACCGGTCAACAAAGACCGCCGCGTGATCATCACCCAATGGTGAAAAATATCCTTCTTCCTCGCCAATATCCTCAAGCTGAACAAGCCATTGGGTATCAGTGAGGTCGTCGGATAAAGCAGCCCCCGCTACCATATCACTCGTCCCCTACACACTACTCGGTTATCCTAGCGGGGTAGAGGGGGGACTGGCAAGCTGTGGCTTGGCGACAAACCGGGGCGATTGTTTCGCGTTTGAAAACGGCAAGGTAGGGGCGCCGCCCGCCGGTTTACGCCGCCCCCCGGAGTATTTCTCCCAAGAAGAAGTTTAGAAAAACGCCTGAAGGTCGGTTTGCGCCCGCCCCAAGATCAGGGCGTGGATGTCGTGTGTGCCCTCGTAGGTATTCACGGTTTCAAGGTTCATCATATGGCGAATGACTTGAAACTCTTCACTAATTCCGTTCCCGCCGTGCATGTCCCGCGCCATGCGCGCTATATCAAGCGCCTTGCCGCAGTTGTTGCGCTTGATCAAGCTGATCATCTCTGGGGCGGCGTTGGCGGTGTCCATAAGTCGACCAACTTGCAGGGCCGCCTGCAGCCCTAAGATGATCTCGGTCTGCATATCGGCGAGCTTTTTTTGAAACAGTTGCGTCTGTGCCAAAGGCTTGCCGAATTGCTTGCGATCAAGCCCGTATTGGCGCGCGGCGTGCCAGCAGGCCTCGGCCGCGCCCATGACGCCCCACGCAATGCCGTAACGCGCGCGGTTCAGGCAGCCGAATGGGCCTTTCAGACCTGCCCCACGGCAAAAGCGCGTCCTCGCTGACCTCGACGTTTTCCATCACGATCTCGCCGGTGACCGAGGCGCGCAAGGATTGCTTGCCGCCAATTTTCGGAGCCGACAGGCCCTTCATGCCTTTTTCAAGGACGAAGCCTTTGATCTTGCCATCATGCGCATCGGACTTGGCCCAGACCACGAAGACATCCGCAATCGGGCTGTTGGAAATCCACATTTTTGCGCCGTTCAGCACGTAGCCGCCATCGGTTTTGCGGGCAGTTGTGGTCATTCCGGCGGGGTCTGATCCCGCGTCCGGTTCGGTCAATCCAAAGCAGCCAATTAACGCGCCACTGGCGAGGCTGGGCAGATACTTCTGGCGCTGGTCTTCGGTGCCATAGGCATAGATCGGGTACATCACCAGCGACGATTGCACCGACATCATCGAGCGATACCCTGAATCGACACGCTCGATTTCGCGCGCGACAAGCCCGTAGGTGACATAGCCAGCTCCAAGGCCGCCGTAACTTTCAGGGATCGTCAGGCCTAACAAACCAGCCGCGCCCATTTCCGCAAAAATGCCCGGATCAACGATTTCCTCAGCGTAAGCTTTGCGCACTTTCGGCGCCAGAACATCCGACGCAAACCCGCACGCCGCATCCGCCAGCATCCGCT
This sequence comes from uncultured Boseongicola sp., assembly GCF_937988555.1. Taxonomy (NCBI): domain Bacteria; kingdom Pseudomonadati; phylum Pseudomonadota; class Alphaproteobacteria; order Rhodobacterales; family Paracoccaceae; genus Boseongicola; species uncultured Boseongicola sp. The sequence goes on from NZ_CALJXO010000080.1 coordinate 7,376, forward strand.
CTTCCGCGGTCAGTTGATCGGACAGGCGCAACGCATCTTCCCAATCGAAACGACCAAGGTCGGGGGCGTCTTTGGATTTCAACGGCGATTGAAGGTGCATGGCGCCCTCGAAAAAGGGTGCGTAAGAATCGCCCGGAGTGTCGCGCAATCAGGACCGAAACAAAAGGGATGCGCACTCTGGTCGTCGGTCCTCGGACGTGGTTTTCAGCAGGGATGGATTTGATCCGTGATATCTGTTCGGGACTGCGGGCATTGCCGGTCTGGTGCAGATTCGGATGGCCGGTATTCTGGCGCCAGTGAACCTTGTGGCCCTTTGGTTTGTTTCAGAACTCTACGGTGTTCTGGTCGCGATGCTTGCGGTCGGGGATATGGTTCCCAACCTGTTCATACTTATTTGGACGCGCGGTTTCGGGCCGGAAATGGCCATTCCGCATCTGATCTTCTGGCCACCGCTTCTTGCACTGATCCTTTGGCTGCAAGGCACCGGCGTTGGCGCGCATTTTGCCTTATACTTTTGGGTTCTGTTTGCGGCTGATCTGGTATCGGTGGCGTTCGATCTGCGCGAAGCGGTATCATTGGCAGCCAAGCGAACACGGGCAAAATAAAACCCGGTCCAAATGGACCGGGTCTAAAAGTCTTTTTCAGATCAGAGGCTTACTTTGCCGGCCCGATCATCATCACCATCTGGCGACCTTCCATCTTCGGCATGTTCTCGACCTTGCCGATGCCTTCGACGTCATCCGCCACACGCTCTAGAAGTTCGCGCCCGAGGTTCTGGTGTGCCATTTCGCGACCACGGAAACGCAAGGTGATCTTCACTTTGTCGCCATCTTCCAGAAAGCGCATCACATTCCGCATCTTCACATCGTAGTCGTTGGTATCCGTATTGGGACGGAATTTGACCTCTTTGACTTCGATAATTTTTTGCTTCTTCCGGGCCTCGCTCTCGCGCTTTTGCTGCTCATATTTGAACTTTCCGAAGTCCATGATTTTGCAAACGGGAGGGGCCGCGTTTGGAGAGATTTCAACCAGATCAAGTCCGGCTTCAATCGCCATTTCTACGGCACGTTCGGGCGTGACAACGCCGACGTTTTCTCCTTCAGCGCCAATAAGGCGAATTTCGGGCGATCGGATATGTTCATTGATCCGGGGGCCAGTGTTACGCGCCGGGGGTGCGTTGTGTGGTCTGCGAGCGATGGTGGTCGTCCTTTTCGTTATGATTGTTCTGGTTGCGTAAAATAAGGGCAGACGCGGCAGCTTTCAACCAGAAAGCACCGCGTCGGGCGTGGGCTGGGAACTGTGCTGTTTTGGCCGTGTTTCGCCGGTTTCATTGGGACGCAACGTCGGGGCTGGACATTGGACCCGCGCATGCTGATCACGCGCGGAGTTTGGTTAACAGGAGACCCAGTTATGAGAAATTTAGGTATTGTCGTTATCATTCTTGTCCTCGCGGCGCTAGGTTGGTTTTTGCTGCAAGGTCAAGGCAATGAGCCCACAGTTGTCGAGGCCCCTGCTGCGGTAGAAGTGCCGGCCGTTGAAGTGGAAGAAGTCGTAGAAGAGGCCGCTGAAGCAGTCGACGCAGTCGAAACCGCCGTTGAAGGCGCGGTTGAGGTGGCGAACGAAGCCATCGACGAGGCCTCGACGGCCGTAAACGAGGCGGTGTCAGAAGCTCTTGAAGAAGGTTCTGCTGTGGCAGAGGCTGTAAGCGGTGCCGTCAACAATCTTACCGAACAGGCGCAGGACGCCGTTGAGGGTGTGGCGGACGATGCAACCGGTGCAGCCAGTGAAGCACCAGAAGCCGCAACCGAGGCTGCGACTGAAACTGCAACCGAAGCCACGCAAGCTGCTGAAGTCGCAACCGAAGCACCTGCCTTTGATGCCGCCGCGCTGCGTGCTCAAGTGGATGGAAGCGATCTTGGCGCTTTGACCAAGACCACGCTGAATGCAGCAATCGGTTCTGCTGAAAGCAATCCTGAACTGGTTCAGGGTGTGCTTGATCAGATCAGCGAAGCGCTCGGTAACTAAAATAATGGGCCGCGCCGGGATAATCCTGGCGCGGCCTTCATACCATCGACTGGCGCTTATCTAGTCGAGAAACGCTTTTTCCACGACATAGTGCTGTGGACGCGAGTTTGCGCCTTCGACAAGGCCATAGCTTTCCAGCATATCTTTGATTTCCAAGTTAAATGCCAAATTCCCGCAGACCATCGCACGGTCCGCCTCGGGCGTCAGTTCCGGCACGTCCAGGTCAGCGAATACCTCGCCCGCGCGCATCAGATCGGTGATTCGGCCCATCTTCGGGCTCTCTTCTCTGGTGGTCGTCGGATAATACCGCAGTTTATCGGCAAACCCTTCGCCGATCAGCTCGGCTAGCATCTCGTCGCCGCGGATCGCCTCGATCAGATCGCGCCCATATGTCAGCTCACCAACTCCGCGGCAGGTGTGGGTGACGATTACTTCGTCGTAGTCCTCGTAGGTCTGAGGATCACGCAAAAGCGACGCAAAAGGCGCGAAGCCTGTGCCGGTCGCAAACAGCCACAACCGCCTGCCCGGCAACAGCGCATCATGCACCAAAGTGCCGACGGGTTTGGGGCGCAGAATGATCTCGTCACCCGGTTTGATGTGCTGCAGTTTCGAGGTCAAAGGCCCGTCCTGAACCTTGATCGAATAAAACTCCAACTCGTCATCCCACGACGGCGACGCAATCGAATAGGCCCGAAGCAGAGGCTTTTGTTTGCCCGTCTCGGGGTCCGGATCGCCCATCAAGCCAATCATCACGAACTCGCCCGAGCGGAACCGCAAAGACGCAGGCCGCGTACACCGGAATGAAAACAGGCGGTCGGTATAGTGTTTCACGTCCGTCACGGTTTGCGCGTTGGGCAGGAGGACGGGTTTTGATGTCGCTTGGGTCACAGGAGATTGCTCGGTCATTGTTATTCGCGACCCTTCACAGGGCCGCCCTTCGTTTAAACGTTGATGTCGATCAATAGAAGTGCGGTTCAGGCGCGCAGCCGCGACTGATAGTCATAGGCCTTCCAATTGGCGCGCGCCAACCACTGATCCTCGGGTTGGCGACGGGCCAGATCATCGTTGATCTCGACCTCGTCAAACCCCGATCGCCGCACCATCGCATATTGGTCAGCAATCACATGGCCTTTGGCGCGCACTCGCCCATGAAAACCCATCAGTCGTAGGCGTCGCGCAATCGTGAAGCCGCGACCATCGGAAAAACTTGGGAAATCCACGCAGATCAGATCGATATCATTTAGCCGAGCCTCAAGCGTCGATGGGTCGGCGTCGCTTCCCAAATCAACCGCTACAGCCGGGGGCGCATCATTCGCCGCAAGCTGGTCAAGCGCGGTAAATCCGTGCGTCCAGTCGTCGGCACCAAAGCCGCTATCGGTTACAATCACGCTCATATCTGTACCTCTGCCACGCGCTGAACAACTTGGCCGTTAACCACATGTATCCCACATTCGGATTTGGCCTTTCCGCGCCACCGGCCAGCCCGCAGGTCCTCGCCGGGGGCCACGCGCGTTGTGCAGGGCGCGCATCCGATTGACGCGTATCCCTTGGCCACCAACGGATGCCGGGGCAGGCGGTTGTTCTGGATATACTCCTGCACATCCTCGCGCGAGAAATGCGCCAAAGGGTTGATCTTGATGTGATTCTCGCCGTCCGCCTCAAAGAACTGAAGGTTCGCGCGCTTGCCGCCCTGAAAGCGTTTCCGCCCGGTGATCCAGGCATCGAACGGCTCCAAGGCGCGGGCCAAGGGTTCGGCCTTGCGCATTGCGCAACAGGCATCGGGGTTCGTCGCATGAAGCCGATTGTTGGCGTCATTAACGAAGGTTAAGTCGCGATCCGGTCCGCTCACCTGTACGTTCGTTAACCTTAATTTCGCGGCGACGTCACGTTGATAATCAAGCGTTTCCGGGAACAGCATTTCGGTGTCGAGGAACAGCACAGGCGTCGTGCGATCAATGACCGACACCATATGCAACAAAACCACGGATTCCGCGCCAAACGACGAAACCAAGGCGGTCGAACCAACCTCAGGGTCGTCGAGCGCGCGCTCTAAGACTGCCGTGGCGGAATGGTGCGCGTAGATGCGGTTAAGCTCTGCAACGCGTTCGAAAACCGGGGCTAGGGGGGCTTCAAGCGGCATTCTGTGCCTCCTTTTCAGGGTAAAGTGCTGCTTTGAACGGCACCAGTCCAACCCGGCGATAGGTCTGCAAAAATGCCTCGTCGGCGTCCGTGCGGATATCAAGATAGGCGTCGATCATACGCTCAATCGCGGGCACAATCTCTTCCGCTGAAAAGCCGGGGCCCGCGCGTTCGCCGATCGTTGCCGTTTCGGTCCCGTCGCCGCCAAGCGTGATCTGATAACTTTCCACCCCGGCCCGATCGAGCCCCAGGATCCCGATGTGACCAACGTGGTGATGGCCACAGGCATTGATGCAGCCCGAGATTTTTATCTTCAGCGGGCCGATCTCATGCTCAAGTTTCAGGTCGTCAAAACGCTCAGCGATCTCTTGGGCAATCGGGATCGAACGCGCGGTCGCGAGCGCGCAGTAATCCATGCCTGGACATGCGATAATGTCGCTGAGCAATCCGATATTCGCGGTCGCCAGTGCGGCATCGCGTAAACCTTCGTAAACGGCGGGCAGATCAGATTTATGGACATGCGGAAGGATCACGTTTTGCTCGTGTGAAATTCTCAATTCATCGTGCCCATAACGCTCGGCCAGATCTGCAAGAACACGCATTTGCTCGGCACTTGCATCCCCGGGCGTCGCGCCGTGCTTTTTGATTGATACTGACACAATGGCATAGCCCGGTGCGCGATGCTCCGACAGGTTTGTGTCGGTCCAGGCCCGAAATGCAGGGTTCGCCGCGCGGTAGGTGTCAAAGGCCTCAACTGGCCCGTCGCGGAAGACTGGCGGCGCAAATTGCGCTTCTATTTCAGCAAGAAGCTCCTGGTCGAAGCCGTTGAATTCAAGACGTAACTCTTCGAAACGCGCATCGACCAGATCACGAATTTTCTCCAATCCGCTCTCGGCCACGGTGATCTTGATGCGCGCCTTATACTTGTTGTCGCGCCGCCCAAGCAGGTTGTAGACGCTGACAATCGCCTCGCAATAGGGCAGCAAATCCGCTTTCGGAAGGAACGCCCGGATGACTTTACCGATCATCGGCGTGCGTCCCAAACCACCGCCTACGATCACCTCGAAGCCGGGTTCGCCCGCGTCGTTCTGCACCATCCGAAGCCCGATGTCATGGGCCTTGGTTACAGCGCGATCATTCGGCGATCCGCTGACGGCTATCTTGAATTTTCGGGGCAAAAACTGGAATTCCGGGTGATCGGTCGACCATTGCCGCAAAAGCTCAGCCACGGGTCGTGGATCTTCGATTTCATCCGCCGCGGCGCCAGCAAAATGGTCCGCCGTCACATTCCGGATTGTATTGCCCGAGGTTTGGATCGCGTGCATGCCGACGTCTGCCAAGGCGTCGAGCATGTCCGGAACATCCTTTAGTTTCGGCCAGTTATACTGAATGTTCTGCCGCGTCGTAAAATGGCCGTAGCCCTTGTCCCAGCGCTCCGCCAGATAGGCCAACTGCCGCATTTGATGCCCGTTCAAGGTTCCGTATGGGATCGCGACCCGCAGCATATAGGCATGCAGTTGAAGATAGAGACCGTTCATCAATCTTAACGGCTTGAACTCGTCTTCTGTAAGAGATCCATCAACCCGCCGTTCGACCTGCGCACGGAATTGCGTGACCCGTTCGCGCACGAATTTTTTGTCGAAATCACTGTATGTATACATGGTTTTCAGGCTCCGACTTGTTTGCCATGGGGGTAGTTCGACGGCCCGCGTGTGCGGAACGTTTCGCGAAAATGCACCGGGGCGGGACCCTTGTTGGTGGCCTTTGCATCAGCCAGATAAGCGCCCACGACGACCTCTGCCTGAGACATTGCGAACAACAACCGGTCTTGCGCCACGGCTTCGTCGTCGAACAATTCGGCTTGGCTCATGTCGCGTGTCCAGTCATCTGTGGCCGCTAACCATACAGCGTCGCCGTCGATTAGGTCGTTTGCTGTCACAACTTTCGAGGTGAATGGGCGGCGGCTCATAGCGCGATCTCCTCTTTCAGTTCGTGGGCTAAGGCCAGCGCAGCACGCGGTAGAAGGCCATACAAAATTAGGGCAGGGCCAGTCACATCGGCGGCGGAAATGTCGTCGGGAAGCGAGGCAAGACGGCATTCCAATACACGCTGATCCGGCCGTGATGCGTTTTCGATAACGGTGACCGGTGTGTCCGGCGGCGCCCCATGCATCATCAGGCGTCCCTGAATAAATCGGGAGGCTTTCTTGCCCATGTAGATGGCGGCAACCTGACCGGGTGCGGCCAGCGCGCGCCAATCGTGTTCAGCGTAGCCTTTCATGTCGTGGCCGGTCACAAATCTTACCGAGGCGTTGCGATCGCGTTTCGTTAGGCTCTGTCCGATCGACGCAACCGCTGCCGACGCCGAAGTGATGCCCGGAACAATCGAAAAAGCGATGCCCGCGCCATTCACTGCGTCAATCTCTTCGTCAAGCCGACCAAACACTGTCGGATCTCCAGCCTTCAAACGTACGACATGGGCGCCGTTGCTTGCGTGTTCCACAATCAACGCGTCAATCTCAGTCTGCTTCATCGACGGCCCAAATCCTTCTTTTCCGGCATCAATGATCACCGCCTCACGGCGCGCCAATTCCAGAACTTCTGGCGTCACTAAACGGTCGTGGATCACCACGTCCGCTTCGTGAAGTGCGCGGCGCGCCTTGATCGTCAACAGCTCAGGATCGCCGGGGCCCGCTCCGACAAAGGATACGTGGCCGTCTTCGGCTTTCGCACAAAGGTGTTTTTTCAGGAGGCCTTCCAAGGATTTATTCAACCCATCCGCCCCGCCTTCATCAAAGGCTTTTGGACCGGCACGGTCATAGAATTCGGACCAGAACGCACGGCGTTTGCGCCCCATGGGCAAGGCCTCAGCCGCCCTGCGAAACGTTTTTCCAACGTGTGCCAATATCCCCAGGGCCCTAGGCAAACGCGCCTCCAAATCCGCCTTGATCGAGCGCGCCAATACCGGGGCTGCGCCTTCGGTGCCGATTGCAATGGTGACCGGATCACGGTCGACAATGGCCGGAGTGATGAACTGGCTTTGGCCCAGATTGTCGACCCAATTGGTCAAGGCGCCGTCGGCCTGAGCAAGCTTTGTTGCGCGCGCGTCTTCGCCGTCATCATCGTTGGCGGCATAAAACAGCGAAGCACACATCGCATCACCAGGTTCTAACGCGCGCTTAATAAGTGTTAACCGACCCTTGGAAGCCAGCGCCTCTACATCTGCAATCGGCGCCTCAGCTACGACCGTGATGCGGGCTTCAGTCTTCAGCAAAAGCCGCAGCTTTGCCAAGGCAGCCTCACCGCCGCCCGACACAACGATGCGGCGGCCTTCCACAGCGAGGAAGATAGGAAAATGCTTCATATCAGAACGACTCCGGTATTTCTTAAGTCGTATATAGAATAAATTCCCAAAATAGACGAGTATATGCTTGTTGAAAGGGATATTTGTTTATACCGATGAGCCATCAGAAACATGCGTTCTGTATTCAGGAAGGAAACGGGATGGCCGCGCAGCTCGACGACCTAGATCGGAAAATCCTCGGCACGCTTCAGGCGGATGCGGCGCAATCGCTGGACGAGATTGCCAAAAAGGTGGGGTCGTCAAAGACACCTGTCTGGAATCGGATTCGAAAAATGCGCGAGGCGGGCGTCATTGGTCAGCAAACCGTGCTGCTGGATGCCGAAGCGCTCGGGTTCGAGGCTTGTTTCTTTGTCCTGATCCGCACCTCGGCACATGAAGCCGGCTGGCAGGCCAAGTTTCTTAAGGCATTGAACGAACGCCCCGAAGTGATGGAAGCGCACCGGCTTGCCGGTGACATCGACTATATCTTGAAAGTGCGTGTGCGGACTGCCCGCGCCTACGACGACTTCTATCAGGCGCTGATTTCAGAAGTGCAGATCTACAACGTCACTGCCCTGCTTTCGATGGAAGAGATTAAATCCACAACGATGCTACCGATCTGATCGGTCAGCGACAGGTGCATTCTACCATCAACCGCTCAAGCCCGCGGAAATGGTATAGGTTCGCGACCTGAGGTGGTTCGACAATCCGCAAGTCCGGGCAGCGCAAAAATAGTGCGGGCAGGGCGAGCTGAAGCTCCAGGCGGGCCAAAGGCGCGCCGACGCAGAAATGAATGCCCGCGCCAAAAGCGGTGTTCTTAACGATATCGCGGAAGGGATCGAAGCGGTCGCCGCCCGGCCAGATCGCATCGTCGTGGCAGGCGGAGCCCAAAAGACACCCAACCTCGTCGCCAGGCTCGAACCGTGTCCCCATAATCTCGACTGGCTCGTAAACATGCCGGGTAAACATATGCAGGGGCGGATCAAATCGCAGACATTCTTCCACCGCGTATTCAATGCGTTCGGGCTGCATCGCCTCATGGACCCGCGCATGACCGGCCAGTTGGCGCACCGCATTTCCAATGCTGTGCACCGTCGCTTCATGGCCAGCGTTCAGCAGCAAAATACAGGTGGTGATCAACTCGTCAGACGAGAGTTTTTCGCCATCTTCTTCCGCTGCGATTAATTCCGAGATCAAATCAGGGCCGGGGCTTGTGCGGCGTTCTTCGACGTACCCGCGCATAAAGTCTGCAAATTCGCCCGCCGCCCGCGCTGCCTGATCTTCGATCGCTTCTGTGCGTCGGGATTGATACATCGCGACCATGTCATTGGACCACGCCAATACCTGCGGCGCCATGGTGTCTGGCACGCCCAAAAGCCGCGAGATCACAATCACCGGAAGGTGCCTTGCGAAGGTGTCCAGAAGATCGAAGCGGCCTTCGGGGAAAGCGCTGATCAAATCATTCGCAATCATGGATATTTCAGATGCCATGCCCAAAATTCGATGACGCGTGAACGCGCGCAACACCAATCCACGCAGACGCGTGTGGCTGGGCGGCTCTAATTCCAGCATCGAATGGTCTTCAACCG
>NZ_CALJXO010000081.1:0-21669 GCF_937988555.1 uncultured Boseongicola sp.
ACCCATAAGAATTCTGTAGCCACGGTGCCCATAAATTTCTTCTTCCATATATGTTCCCTTCCGTTCACCGGACCATAGCGGCGCAACGACAATTCGCCCACCTCGTCTAGGTCAAGCCAGCCAGCCGACCAACTGGGCTTCGACAGTCTCAGCCTCACTGTTTCTAGCCGCAGAAATTAGTTTGGTCATTCGTCGCTCCTGTCTTGGTACACAATATTAATTTCGGCTCAATATGTGCCTCAAGTGTGCGTGAGCAAATCGCCTACATCAAGTGCCGAAAACGCGTGACGCATTACCATGACGGGACATGGTTCTCGCTCTGCAAGCCATGTCTGAAAGTCTTGAGCTTAGGCCAAAATACAACTCGCTTGCCATCTAATGGTGAGACCTATGAGAATTGGTCGGTCGCATAGGCGACCATGGTGACTTTCAATCAAAAGTTACCAAAGTGGCTTTGTGATACAAAATTCAGAAAAGATTAATACGAAATGGAGATTGGAAATCTCCATATGTAATTGTTTTATATGATATTTTTTTATAAATGGTGCGGTCGAGAAGACTCGAACTTCCACGGGTGTTACCCCACAGCGACCTCAACGCTGCGCGTCTACCAATTCCGCCACGACCGCACTGTCTTGACTTGATGAGCGGCTCATAACCTCGGTCTTTCGCGATGTGAAGAGGGAAATTCACGGATTGGCAGCCAATGTTGCCAAGAATTGTTGCCAAGCCGCAGATCTAGACTGAATATTGATGTCCTCAAACTTGGGACGGCCCGCTATGGCTTCTTCATCGGGAAAAACCACGTCTGGGAACCCCACTGGCCCACGCTGAATCTCGAAGATTGCTACAGCGTCGAGCGCCGCGCATGACATCGGATACGGGTCCGTTAGGAGCCAATCCGAAAAAGAAGTTGATCCTGATCGCTTCGAAGAGGAAGGCAATGAAACCAACATGATGGCCTGCCTAAGCCGAACCGTTCCGTTCAATCGGCTGGACGACGAGGCACAGGACACAGCATGGAAAGGCATGGTGCGCATATCTGGGCGCGTCACGCGGGCAAAACGCAGATGCATGGGGCGCGACGCTGGTTACATGCGAAACTACGGCTCGCGCATTCAAAGCTACGCATTTCCGCAATCGGACCAAGACACCTGACCCGCCCCACTTGCATCGACCTGCGCGATAGCTCACCTCTGAGCGAATGGTCAAATGGATTACAAGCACAGGCCTCACGCCCTACGAGACCGCCGTCACCGAAATGGAGATGCGCGCCGCCGCCATTCGCGCCGGCACCGCATCCGAGGCAATCTGGCTGGTCGAACATCCGCCCCTCTATACCGCGGGCACGTCCGCGAACTCAAAAGATCTCACTGACCCCGACCGCTTTCCCGTCCACCAATCTAAACGCGGTGGGCAATACACCTACCACGGACCCGGCCAGCGCGTGGCTTACGTGATGCTTGACGTGGGCGCGCGCGGACAAGACGTTCGCCTCTTCGTGCGACAAATCGAAGACTGGATCATCGCCACTCTGGATCAGTTCAACGTAAACGGCGAACGCCGGACAGGTCGCGTCGGCGTCTGGGTCGTGCGCCCCGACCTTCCGCCCAACCCCGACGGAAGCCCCCGCGAAGACAAAATCGCAGCGCTCGGCATCCGCCTCAGGAAATGGGTCAGCTTTCACGGCCTGTCCATAAACGTCGAACCCGATCTGACGCATTTCGACGGCATCGTGCCCTGCGGTATCCGCGAACACGGAGTGACATCGCTTGTCGACCTCGGCCTGCCCGTCACGATGGACGACGTCGACGTCGCGCTGAAAAAGACCTTCCCAACCGTGTTCGTCCCATGAGCTACGATCTCGACCTCTACCTCACTAAAAGAACCGACCTCATGGCCCGCGACGCGCTTGTCTCGGTCGATCCACCCGCCCGAATAGACTCCGACGACATCCCGCAAAGCTAAGCGCCCTCATCGGCCGTCGCCGCTGGCGCATCCGCATCCACATCCAAGGCACACCCGACGCCAATACCCTCGCGGACTTCGAGACCTGAGTTACCACCATACTCGCCGCCACAAAAAGCATCGCCGTCGACGAGCAAATGGGCCGCTGGCAAACGACCAAAGAAGTGGGCCCGCTCCCCGGCGCCAGCCCCGAAGATGATATTGAACTGGGCAAAATGTCGTTCTTTCTCACCAACGCCGACGCCTTCCACGCCACCGGCCTTGCGCAGATGCTCGACGCCATCCAAGCCACACTCCCCGAGGCCCTTCCCGCCCGCTTTGGCCAATACGAACCTCTTCAGGGACGCGTCGAAAACGGTGACACCGCAGAGCTGCTACAAGCCTTTGCCGCCGAGCCTGACCAAATTCTCAAAGCCCGAGCGCCATATTCCCACATCTACCTGAACGTGCCATGCACCGCAGAACTGGCAAAATGGCACCCTGCACACCGCCTCAGAAACAACTTTCTCGCCGCCCGCATCACCTTCGTGTTGCGCCCCAAAGCCTTCAAAGACCCCCGCCTGCTGACCCTCTTTCAGGCAATCTCGTCCGAAATAGGCGTCTTTTATTCGGAACTCAGAACGTCACCCTGCCCCACCCCGGCATGGTTTTGGACCGGTCTGCCCAAGGGCCCGGTCAAGGCGTTTTGCCTCGGTGATCCCTACATCACCCTCTGGCCCGAGGCCGCCCAGCGCGGCGTGCTCCTCGCCAACAACACAATCCTCGTCGCGCCCACACGGCTCGACCCAACGCTACCCGAACCACCCGAAGCCCTTGCGGATCCGTGCGACGCGCAACGTCCCGGCACCCCACGCCGCGGGCAATACGCAAAGACTTTCCCTTTCCAGATACCGGATCTGCCCAACGCCTAGAATTCGCGCGGATACATCGACATCATCGCCTGCATCCCGAATTCGCCCTCAATTGCTCCGGCATTCTCACACATCACACGATTGAGAAACTCCCGCCGGGCGCAGCTCGCCGTGACGGTCTGATGGTCTGTACTTTCAACCTTTGGAGTCGAACGACGGCGCGAAAACACACCGCCAAAGGAAAAGAGGTTCGGGAAATCAGGGGCCATCGCCATGGTGCATGTCCTTTTGGTTGATCCGTTGACCCAACGCTAGGACAGTACGCAAAACTCTGGTATCCTCTTCAACGTTGTGGTGTTCTACAAAAATGAAGAGCCGATTTCACAACTGGTCCGACATTCGCGTCTTCCTCGCCGTCCTGCGGACAGGCTCAACCCTTGCCGCCTCCAAAACCCTTGGCATGGCGCAACCGACCGTGGCACGACGCATCGAGGCCCTTGAACACACCCTCGGCCTCACGCTCTTTGACCGCGACACCCGCGGTTTTCGTCCGACCGAGGCCGCGCTTTCGCTCAGAACCAGCGCCGAGGCTGTTGAGATGAATGCGAACGCTCTCGCCGAAACGGCCCGCAACCTGACCAAAACGTCCGGCAAAGCCATCCGCTTCACCGGCGTCCCTGAAGTCTTCTCTGAAAACTTCGCCGCGATCCTGTCCGACTTCACCGACGCGCATCCCGAGGTCAAGTTCGACTTCCTCGCCACGCCCGAAACGCTCGATCTTGCAAAGGGTGAAGCCGACGTCGCCATCCGCTACATCAACGAAATTACCGACCCCAACCTGATCTGTCGCAAGATTTCACAGGCTCAAGTCACGCTCTACGCCTCTGATACCTATGTCAAAAAATATGGTCTTCCCGCTTCGCCGGACGACTTCGCCAATCATAAATTCGTCCTGATGAGCGGCGGCATGACGAAATTCCGGGCCTGGATCATGGAGCGCGTCACACCCGACCAGATTACCATGGAATGCGACAGCTATCAGGGCGTGGTGGCGGCAGTTCTGAGCGGGTTCGGTATGGGAATGATGGGCGTTGGACTCGCCGGTAGCTCGCCGACCCTGCATCGCTGCACTGAGCCGCTAGAAGAGTTCTCGGTCATCACCTGGCTCGTCACATCGCCCCAAGCCCACAAACGCCCTGAAGTCCGGACCTTCACAAAATTCTTCGCCCCGCGCTACGCCGCAATGCTGAAAAAGCAGCGCGAAGAGCGCGAAGCGAAATATGCCTTTGCATCCGCAAACGATCGACCGGCGCCCTGAGACAAAATTTCACATTCAAACCCCGACCTCTGCCATTGCCCCGCCCGCCGCCGCGCTTTAGAACGATTTGAAACGACGAGGGGAATCCCTCGTGCGATAGGAATTGGGAATCTAGGAGGCACTCTATGGCCGACGCCGCCATCCACGGGCACGACGGACACGACGATCGTGGGTTCTTTACCCGCTGGTTCATGTCCACCAACCACAAAGACATCGGAATTCTGTACCTGTTCACGTCCGGGTTCGTCGGCTTCATCGCCGTCGCCTTCACCGTCTATATGCGGATGGAGCTGAAAGACCCCGGCGTTCAGTACATGTGCCTCGAAGGCGCACGGTTCCTCGCGGACAACGCCGCGACCTGTACGCCAAACGGCCACCTCTGGAACGTCCTGATCACGGGCCACGGCATCCTCATGATGTTCTTTGTTGTGATCCCGGCGCTTTTTGGCGGATTTGGTAACTATTTCATGCCTTTGCACATTGGTGCACCGGACATGGCATTCCCACGGATGAACAACCTCAGCTACTGGCTTTACGTCGCCGGTACATCTCTTGCTATCGCCAGTGTGATCTCACCGGGCGGCAACGGGCAGCTTGGCTCGGGCGTCGGCTGGGTCCTTTATCCACCGCTCTCAACCACCGAAGGCGGATGGTCAATGGACCTTGCGATCTTCGCAGTCCACCTCTCCGGCGCAAGCTCGATCCTTGGCGCGATCAACATGATCACGACCTTCCTCAACATGCGCGCACCGGGCATGACGCTCTTCAAAGTGCCGCTGTTCGCATGGTCAATCTTCGTTACGGCATGGCTCATCCTTCTTGCACTTCCCGTGCTTGCCGGCGCCATCACGATGCTCCTGACCGATCGAAACTTCGGCACCACGTTCTTTGACCCAGCAGGCGGTGGAGACCCGATCCTCTATCAGCACATCCTGTGGTTCTTCGGACACCCCGAGGTTTACATCATCATCCTGCCGGGCTTCGGCCTGATCAGCCACATCATCGCAACCTTCTCGCGCAAACCGATCTTTGGCTACATGCCGATGGTCTGGGCCCTGATCGCGATCGGCGCGCTTGGCTTCGTCGTGTGGGCACACCACATGTACACAGTCGGCATGTCGCTCAGCCAGCAAACCTACTTCATGCTGGCCACGATGGTCATTGCGGTGCCCACAGGCGTGAAAATCTTCTCATGGATCGCCACGATGTGGGGGGGCTCGGTCGAGTTCAAAACACCGATGCTCTACGCATTCGGCTTTCTCTTCCTCTTCACACTCGGCGGCGTCACAGGCATCGTCCTGTCCCAAGCCGCTGTGGACCGTGTTTACCACGACACTTACTACGTCGTTGCACACTTCCACTACGTGATGTCGCTCGGAGCCGTGTTCTGTATCTTCGCAGGCGTCTACTATTGGATCGGCAAAATGTCGGGACGCCAATATCCTGAACGCTGGGGTCAGGTGCAGTTCTGGCTGTTCTTCATTGGCGCAAACCTGACCTTCTTCCCACAGCACTTCCTGGGTCGCCAAGGCATGCCACGTCGCTACATCGACTATCCAGAGGCCTTCTCATTCTGGAACGAAGTCTCCTCATGGGGCGCGTTCCTGGCGTTCGCTTCGTTCCTCCTGTTCATCGGCATCGTGTTCTACACCCTGCGCTACGGCAAAAAAATTACCGTGGACAACTACTGGAACGAGCACGCCGATACACTGGAATGGTCGCTGCCTTGCCCACCGCCCGAGCACACGTTCGAGACTTTGCCAACACCCGACATGTGGGATTGGCAGGACGGGGAACACCCGCGCACCGAGCGCTTGGAAGAGAAGAATACAAGCTGACGCGGCTGACACAAAAACAAAGGGCCTCGGCATCGCCGGGGCCCTTTTGCTTTCTCAGCCTGCTCCCGCCCTATCAAGCGCTCCACGACACCTACTACGTCATGTCTAACACCTCACCTTTCCTCTTCCTCACCAAGCTCACCGTCATCGTGGCCGCCGCGCGGACCGCGATCCCGCGCTTGTCCAAACCTCGCCTGCGCAAATCTGTAATGGCGGCGGTAGCCACCTTCGCCCTCGGCGTCCTCCTCCTTGCGCCCTACTTTGTCGCCAGCATCTACGATCCCACGAGCAACATCACCGCGCTGATCATCGCCAATCGCCTCGCTCTGATCGGGGCCGCCGCCGTTGCATTGACCTCTCTCCTCACCCTTGGCATCCTCATAGTCACAGGCTTCTCTGCACTTCTCAGAAACCGCTGAAGGAAGACACCCCTATGCCCCTATCAACCCGGCCTCTCGGCACCACAGATATCACCGTCACAACGCTTGGCATCGGCACTGCTCCCTTGGGCGGCAACTTCGCGGACGTCACCCACGACGAGGCGCTCGCCACGATCAACGCCGCCTTTACAGCAGGCGTAACCTTCATCGATACCGCCCCCTTTTACGGCTTCGGACGCTCCGAACGCGCCACCGGAGACGCCATTCGGGGCCGCGACTATACGCTTTCCACCAAGGTCGGTCGCCTCCTCGCGCCGGGCAGTCTCAAAGACCCGTTCGCCGAAGCCGGCATGCTCGCGCCCCTGCCGTTCCACCCGGTCTACGACTATACTTACGATGCCGTCATGCGCTCGTTTGAAGACAGCCAACAACGCCTCGGCCTTGATCGCATAGACATCCTCCTTGCCCACGATATCGGCGCCATGCAGCACGGGATCGAAGAAAACGCTCGCCACATGGCCGAACTCGAAAGCGGCTACCGCGCTCTGGACGAATTGCGACGCAACGGTCACGTGAAGGCCATCGGCATCGGCGTGAACGAGGTTAAAGCCTGCCTCGACGTGATGCAGATCGGCGACTGGGACACGTTCCTTCTCGCAGGCCGCTACACATTGCTGGAACAGACACCCCTCGACGACCTCCTGCCCGCCTGCGCGAAAACCGGGACCAGCCTCATCATCGGCGGTCCCTTCAACTCTGGCGTTCTTGTGGGACGCGATACTTGGAATTACGCCAAAGCCCCGCCCGAGATCATCGCCAAGGCCGAAAAGATCGACGCTATCTGCAAAGACCACGGCGTCGCTCTTCCCGTCGCAGCGCTCCAGTTCCCACTTGGCCACGCATCTGTGGCAAGCGTTATCCCTGGCGCACGAAACACGCACGAAATGACCGAAATCCTCGACTGGGCCGCCACACCGACACCACCTGCCCTCTGGTCCGACCTGAAAGCCTCGGGCCTTCTCCACGCACATGCCCCAACCCCGGATGGAACGCCGATCCTCTAGTCTCCACCCTCGTATTCACCCTTTTCAAAATACCTGCCCTAAAGGCAACTATCGCCCAAGTAGGGAACGAAACGCATCGCATGCACAAAAGGCGCATCTTTTTTCCACCGCCTCCCTTTTCCACTCGTACACCTCGCTCTAGGATCTCCTCAATGCCGTACAAATGGACCCAATCCCCCGAGGCCCGTGCCCTCACCCTCTGGCCGCACCAGTCGCTCACACCGCGCGGATTTACGTGGTTCATCGGGATCACAGCGGTCATGCTCGCCCTGCCGCTTTTGGCCGTGCTTGGCTCTCCTGTTGTCTGGTTTCTCCTAGCGTTCTTCACCGCCGCCCTTGCGGGTGTCTGGCGCGCAATCACGGCAAATGTAAAAGACCGCACGCGCCACGAAGCCCTCCATCTTGGTGAGACACGGGTCCGCCTCGAACATGTCCAGCCCAAAGGCGAGGTCCTCACATGGGAGGCCAATCCTCACTGGGTCACGGTTCACTTGCGCGATGATGGCCCGGTCGAAAAGTATTTAACCCTGCGTGGCAACAGCCGCGAAGTCGAAATAGGCAGTTTCCTCAGCCCAGAGGAGCGGGAAACACTATTTGATGAAATATCTCAGGCCCTCAAAAACTAAAGCTCATCCAAAACGTAGTCAGTTCCCAAAACCCTACCTCGACGCCCCCCGGCACCAACGTTGGGCCGACGTTGCCGAGCTCAGAGGTTTTCCTTTATTTCCATAGGTATAGAAAGAGGGCGCCCGGAATGCCCGGGCGCCCTCTCTTGAAAGAATTAACATTTTAAAAAAGCCCAACGAACGTCCTTTAAGACAAACGTCCTTTGACCAACGGTCCGACCTTGCTAAAGTCCATCTGGCCGGTGTAGCGCCCCTTAAGATCGCCCATCACGCGCCCCATATCCCGGATCGAAGAAGCTCCAGTCTTTTCAATGGCTTTTTCGACAGCCGCCGCTGTTTCGTCGTCATCAAGCTGGCGTGGCAGAAACGTCCCGATCACCTTGATCTCGTCTATTTCCTTCTCGGCCAATTCAAGCCGCCCGCCCTCTTCATAAGCACGCGCACTTTCCTGGCGCTGCTTAACCATTTTGCCAAGAATAACAAGGATTTCGTCATCTCCTACGCCCACATCATCCTCACCACCAGACCGCATCGCAATGTCACGATCTTTTATCGCAGCATTGATAAGACGCACCGTCGACAGACGAATAGCATCCTTTTCTTTCATGGCCGTCTTCAACGCCTGAGTGATCTTGCTTCGTAAGCCCATACCTGCTCATCCCCATGTTCAGAACTTGTGAGAATATAGAAAGCCATCAAGCGCGGCAACAGGGTGGAGTTCTGTTAAGTAACTGAAATATAGTCGAAACTGAAAAAAGCCCTTCTCTTGACCCCACGTTGGCTAGGGCGTAGACCTCACTCCGTTTACCAGCCCTGAGGATTGCCCCCATGATGGACGCCGCCCCTAAACCAACCGCCTGTCTCGTCTTGGCGGACGGCACGATTTTCTACGGAAAAGGCTTCGGCGCCACGGGAACTCGCGTCGCCGAGTTGTGCTTCAACACCTCCATGACCGGCTATCAGGAAATCCTGACCGATCCGTCCTACGCAGGCCAGATCGTGACCTTCACATTTCCCCATATAGGCAACACCGGCATCAATCCCGAAGACGATGAAACAGGCGATCCTGTCGCCGACGGCCTGGTCGTCAAATGGGACCCGACCGAGCCGTCGAACTGGCGCGCCACCGCCGATTTGACGCATTGGCTTGAACGCCGTGGTCGCGTTGGTATCGGAGGGGTAGACACGCGCCGCCTCACCCGCGCAATCCGCCAACAAGGCGCGCCCCACGTCGCACTGGCACACGATCCGGAAGGAAATTTCGATCTCGAAAATATGGTGAAATCAGCCCGTGATTTCAACGGCCTTGAAGGCCTGGACCTTGCGAAAGACGTGACTTGCCCCCAATCCTATCGTTGGAACGAAATGCGTTGGGCCTGGCCCGAGGGCTATGGCCGGCAAACTGAGCCAAAATTCAAAGTCGTCGCAATAGACTACGGCGCAAAACGCAATATCCTGCGCTGCCTGGCCTCCGCTGGTTGCGACGTCACAGTACTGCCCGCATCCGCCACAACCGAGGACGTGCTCGCCCTTAACCCGGATGGCGTCTTCTTGTCCAATGGGCCCGGCGATCCTGCTGCCACCGGCACATACGCTGTCCCAATGATCCAAGGCGTGCTCGCGCAAACTGACTTACCGATCTTCGGTATCTGCCTTGGCCACCAGATGCTCGCCCTCGCGCTTGGCGCCACCACGGTGAAAATGAACCACGGCCACCACGGCGCAAACCATCCGGTAAAAGACCTCGATACCGGAAAGGTCGAAATAACCTCAATGAACCATGGCTTTACTGTTGACAGCCAGACCTTACCCGCAGGTGTTGTCGAAACCCATATATCCCTTTTTGATGGCTCAAATTGCGGGATTCGCATGGCGGACCGGCCAGTTTATTCCGTGCAATACCACCCCGAAGCAAGCCCCGGCCCAATGGACAGCTATTACCTGTTCGAGCGTTTCGCGGCTGCCATGGAAGCACGCGCCAAACAAAGTGCCTAGGCTTAACCCGGATTTAACCGAAGCTACAGTAGTGTGGCGGTCATGTTTACCGATGCCCCTGACATTTCGCAGCTTGCGAAAAGATCGCACGTCGGAATCCGAGGATGCAAAAACCCGCCAATTCGCGATCCGCGTCTAGGACCAATTGCACACCTGCCCGCCACGACCAAAGCCATCTGCACCGCAACTGGAACAGCCGCCGGTCCCATCCTTGCATACAAGGCCTTAAGCCATACGTCGCTTCGCGAAAGCTGCCAAGGCTGGTTAGGTCCACGCGCTGCCTTCACCCTTGTCACCGCCGTTTTTCCCTTGCAGCCTTGGGATATGCCTTTCCCACAATAACGCTCTGGGCCCCTACGATTTGGTCGACCCTAACCCTGTTGGCCGCCACGGGTCTTCAGACAGCTGGTGAGCTCACCCAATTGCGCGCCGCGCCGTCCTTTGGCGAAACCTGGCATAGCGCTCGCCCGAATCGACTTGCGCGCCACTCCCATCCACGGATTTCTGTCCTTGTTCCACTGTTCAAGAAACGCGACATTGCAACCCGCCTTGCGGAACAACTTGGGCGCCTTGAGCATCAAGAAGGTCGCCTTGAAGTTCTTCTAATCCTTAAATTACCTGACGCAATGACCGCCGACGCACTGGCAAATTTAGAGCTGCCCGGTTGGATGCGGATCCTCGCCGTTCCGCCCGGCTCCCCGCAAACGAAACCGCGCGCATTGGATTATGCACTCGACTTTACAGATGGCTAAATCATCGGAGCCGACGATACCGAGGATGCACCGCCCCCGAGCAATTGCGCACGGTCGCCGAAACTTTTGCCACCGCGCGCCCCGAACTTGCCTGTCTGCAAGGGGTCTTCGATTTTTATAACGCCGGCAACACACGGCTCACTCGCGGCTTTGCTGTCGACTATGCCACGTGGTTTCGATGGGCGCTGCCGGGTCTCGTGCGCCTGGGCCTTGTCATTCCGCTTGCGGGAACAACCGTGTTTTTCCGCCGTACGATCCTTGAAAAAATCGGCCGCTGGGACGCCCATATTGCGACAGAAGACGCAGACCTTGGTAGGCGCCTTGCACGGCGCGTGCTCCGAGCTGAATTTTTCACTTCAATTACAATGAAAGAAGCGCCGGCCACCGTTCCCGCATAGATCCGCCGAAGATCGCGCTGGCTCCAAGGCTAGGCAGTCACCGAGGCTGTGCTTAGGCGCGCGCGCATCCGTCTCCTGTGCGAGCTGGGTATTAAGAAGTTTCCAGGATTCCAAATTCTCTTTCTGGGCAAGCCATCACAGCGCATTCTTGCCCATTCCTAAGTTCTTTCTGGCCGGTGCTCGCAAGTCTGCCGCATCCTCCTTGCAGAAATCGCGCCCTGGGCTGCCGTCGTGGCTTTTGCCACAGCGTTTCTTCTCTGCGAGATCGCAACAATCCCTGGCACTGGCGCTGTCGGTTGCAACACCACGTCATCGCGGGTTGATCCGGTGGGTGCCGTTGACGCACTTCTACTTCTCGGTGCCAGGCATCGCTTGCTAGAAAGCCGCTTGGGAGCTTGGGACCTGTCCCTTTTATTGGGACAAAACCGCTCATGGCGGCCCGGCTAGTCAGCCGAAACGCCGCTGGCATCAACGGCTGCTTCAGCATCTCGCCTAAGCCTTGCCTCGTACGCTCTTGATATATGTCCCTTTAATTCTTTTTGTGCGGCATCCGCATCGCTCTTTGAAATTGCGTCGACTACCGCCGCGTGTTCTTCAAGGGCGCGCGCGCTCCGTCCCTCAGCGGCAAGCGATGTCGTCGTCATAAGCGCCATGGACCGGTAAACCAGATCCAATTGTTGCACCAGATATCGGTTGTGAGACGCAAGGTGCACTTGCCGGTGAAACCGTCGATTTGTCCGACTAAGCGCCGACGGATCCCCAACCCGGCCTTTGTCCTCTTCGACAAATTCGCGCAGCAGCCGAACTTCTTCCTCGGTTGCATGACGCGCCGCAAGCCGAGCTGCCAAACCCTCCAGCTCAGAGCGGACCACGTACAGTTCAGCCATCTGATTGTGATCAAGTGAAGCCACGATTAAAGACCGACCATCTCGCGCCAAAAGAGATTGCGTTTCAAGACGTTGCAAAGCCTCTCTAATGGGCGTCCGAGAGACGCCGAACCGGTCGGCAAGCTCGCTTTCAACCAACCTGTCGCCCGGTCGATATGTTCCCACATCGATCGCCCGAAGGATTAACTGATAGGCGTCCATTTGCCCCGCGCGTGCATCAGCCATTTCAGCCCTTCCCTTTTTCGTTCGCTAATTCCGACCCTAGGGCCCAGTCACCCCACAGATCAAGCGCCGTTGATTGCCAAGCGGGGTCAGCTTGGCTATGCCGCGTTTATGTTAGCATCCACGTTTTCACACGTCAGCACCTGGGTGTTCGATCTCGACAACACCTTATACCCGCCCGAAGCGCGCCTGTTTGATCAGATCGAGGTCAAAATGACCAATTGGGTCGCCGAAACGCTTAAGGTCTCCCGAGCCGAAGCAGACCACTTGCGCAAGCACTATTGGCACACATACGGCACGACGCTCTCGGGCTTAATGCAAGAACATGGCGCAGATCCGACACCTTACCTTGTCGAAGTTCACGAAATATCTCTCGATCATCTCGAGGTGGATCACCAATTGGTAAGCAATATTAGCAAGCTTCCCGGACGTCGGATCGTTTACACCAACGGCTCTGAACCTTACGCACGCCGAGTCCTGCGTGCCCGCGGTCTTGAAGAGCTTTTTGACGCGGTGTATGGCGTCGAACATGCCAAATTTCGTCCCAAACCTGAACGCCAAGCCTTTGAAACTGTGTTTAAAAGGGACGGTCTTCGTCCCGAAGTTGCGGCCATGTTTGAAGACGAACCGCGCAACCTTGCGGCTCCTTTTGAGTTGGGAATGCGCACCGTCCACGTCGCGCCGACCCCGGTCGAGCACCCCTACATCCACCATCACACGAGCGATCTGACGGGCTTCCTGTCGCAGATCCTTCGATAGCCCTTTCCGATGCCCCACGTGCCTCCTAAGTTAAAGTCATGAACAGAACTGACGTTGACATATTCATCTCCGGAGGCGGCATCGCGGGCCTCGCGGCAGCAGCGGCCTTTGCGCATCACGGGCTCTTGGTGCTACTGGCCGATCCCTCGCCACCACCCGAAACTGCGGCATCTAACGGATCGGATCTGCGATCGACAGCATTTTTGGCACCCGCTCGCGAACTCCTTGAAAGTATTGGGCTTTGGGCTTCCGTAGCCGACCACGCCGAACCGTTGAACACGTTGCGGGTCATTGATTGCCAAGGCAATCCGCCCGAACCACGTACAGACCGCACGTTTCAATCCACCGACCTCGGCGCGCCAAGTTTTGGGTGGAACTTACCGAACTGGCTGACCCGCAAGGTGCTAAGCGACACACTCACAAATGCGCCCAATGTGGACTTGCGGCTGGGAGTAGGTTTTGCGCGCATCGTCACCCGCGAACGCGAAGCAATTGTAACACTGACGTCAGGCGCTCAGGTGCGCGCACGCCTAGCGATTGCCGCCGACGGGCGGAACTCCCCGCTGCGCGAAGCGTCGGGTATTGGCTGCAAAACAATGCGCTACGGGCAAAAAGCGCTGGCCTTTGTGGTCGCGCACCAAATGCCACACGAAAACGTCTCAACCGAGCTTTATCTCTCGGGTGGTGCCTTCACGACCGTTCCCCTACCCGACCACGAGGGGCAGCATTGTTCGGCCATTGTCTGGATGAACGACGGCACAGAGGCGGTTCGTTTGGCAGCCCTAGAGGACGACGCGTTTTCGGATGCTGCAACACTGCGTTCATGCGGAGTGCTCGGGGCATTGCGTGTCGTCTCTTCCAGAAACCTCTGGCCCATCATCACTCAGGAAGCAGACCAACTGACATCCGAACGTGTCGCCTTGATCGCGGAAGCCGCGCACGTTTTTCCGCCTATCGGGGCACAGGGTTTGAACACCTCTCTGCGCGACGTCGCGATCTTGGCTAAGCTTGGCGCGCAAGATAAAGGTGCCATTGGAAACAAGGATTTCCTGGCATCTTTTGCCAAAGCCCGGGGACGAGATATTCACCGTCGCGCCCAGTTTATTGATCTCTACAATCGCATTTGCCGCTCGGACTTGCCGCCGGTTCAGGACCTCAGAAGCGCCGGACTACGCCTGGTTCATGACCTTGCACCACTGCGCCGAAGGATCATGACTGCGGGAATGGGGCGTTAGCCGATAACGCGTCCCACTGGGCCTGGAAGACGTTCTTCGCTTAAAAGCACATTTGATTCGATGTCCCCAACTCCGGGGATCGTCATAATGCGCCGGCGCAGAACCCGTTCAAAATCACCCAGATCACGCGCAACGACGCGAAGACGGTAGTCATACAGTCCAAGCACATGGTGAATGGATTGCACTTCGGGAATGGCGGAAATTGCACGCTCAAAATCGCCAATACTGGTGCGCCCCTTCGCGGCAAGTTTAATCCCAAGGAACACCGTGACGCCAAAGCCGACCCGTTCAAGGTCAAGCGCAATACGGTGGCCAACAAGCACGCCCGCGTCCGTTAACCTTTTGATACGTCGCCAGCAGGCAGGCTGACTAAGGCCGACTTGCCGGCCGACTTGCCCGGCTGATAGGGTCGCATCGCTTTGGAGCGCCGCAAGTATCGCGCGGTCTATGGCGTCGGTGGCGATCATAGCGGCAGGCTGGGGTTGGTCTTGACCGTAGCAACAGTCATCAAGGCCTCAAGATCGGCGATGTGCGGAAGCGTAAGAATCTGCTCTCGATAGATCGACTGATAATGCGCCATGTCTCGGGCGATGACGACGACACGAACGTCGACGCGCCCCAGAAACGTTTGTATTTCAGTGACTTCCGGCACTTTGCGAGCCGCAAAGATGAAATGATCAAATGCGCGCGGATCATTTTTCTCCAACGTGATGCGCAGGCTCACCTCAACTTCATAGCCAAGGGCCGGCCAATCCACGACCGCATGACGCCCCCGAATGATGCCTGTGTCCGTCAGCTTTTCCAGTCGCCGCCAACACGAGGCCTGCGTCATGCCCGAGCGTTCGGCTAACACAGCCGTCGCCGCTCCCGGATCAGCAAGGAGTTGTCGCAGTAATCGCCGGTCAGTATCATCAAGCATGACATTTCCAATTTTTGAACGTTTGGCGAATAGTTTTTCTGTAAAATAGCAAAATCTGCGACAGATTGAAATGTCTTGATGTCAGAAACATCTATGTTGCCCTTTACAGAATACACTTACACGAGGGAAAACTATGCGCGTTTATTACGATCGCGATTGCGACATCAATCTTATCAAAGACAAAAAAGTGGCCATTCTTGGTTATGGCTCCCAAGGTCATGCCCACGCGCTTAACCTGCGCGATAGTGGCGCGAAAAACCTTGTCGTCGCATTGCGCGACGGCAGCTCAAGCACGAAAAAAGCCGAAAGCGAAGGCCTTTCGGTTATGGGAATTGCCGAAGCCGCTGCGTGGTGTGACGTGATAATGTTCACCATGCCCGATGAACTTCAGGCAGAAACCTACAAGAAATACGTTCACGACAACATAAAAGAGGGTTCGGCGATTGCTTTTGCCCACGGCCTGAATGTGCATTTCGGCCTGATCGAACCCAAAGAAGGCATCGACGTCATCATGATGGCGCCAAAAGGCCCCGGTCACACAGTGCGCGGCGAATATGTCAAAGGCGGCGGTGTGCCTTGCCTTGTGGCTGTGGATAATGACGCGTCCGGCAAAGCGCTTGAGATCGGTCTTTCGTATTGTTCGGCTATCGGTGGCGGCCGTTCTGGCGTCATCGAGACGAACTTCAAAGAAGAGTGTGAAACCGACCTTTTCGGCGAACAAGCTGTTCTTTGCGGTGGCTTGGTTGAATTGATCCGCATGGGTTTTGAGACGCTGGTCGAAGCCGGTTATGCGCCTGAGATGGCCTATTTTGAATGTCTCCATGAAGTGAAGCTGATCGTCGATTTGATCTACGAAGGCGGCATCGCGAACATGAACTATTCGATCTCAAACACCGCGGAATACGGCGAATATGTTTCCGGCCCGCGCATCCTGCCATACGACGAGACAAAAGCGCGTATGAAAGAGGTTCTGGCCGACATTCAAAGCGGGCGCTTTGTCCGTGATTTCATGACGGAAAACATGGTTGGGCAACCTATGTTCAAGTCGACCCGCCGTATGAACGATGCACACCAGATCGAAGAAGTTGGCGCGAAGCTTCGCGGCATGATGCCGTGGATTTCCGAAGGCAAGATGGTGGACAAGGCCCGCAACTAAGGCCACAAAACTGATCTGAGGCCCCGGCATCGTCCGGGGCCTTTTTCGTTTCAGGACACAAAATGCAGCCCGATATCACGGCGAAAAGCTGGATTATGGTGGCGACCCTTGGACTTGTCTGGGGGGCGTCGTTTCTGTTCATCGAACTTGCTCTGACGGGGGTCGGGCCGTTTTGGCTTACGGCGTCCAGGATATTGTTTGCCGGACTTTTGACCACGGCGATCTGGAAGATGCGCGGCGGGCCGCTTTATGAGACCGACGAGCGCGCAGGATGGGTGCCCTTGCTGGCCGTAGGGGTGCTGAGTTCAGCCCTGCCCTTTGTGGCGATCTCGTGGGGGCAGCAATTTGTTACGTCGGGGTTTGCAGGCGTTTCGATGGCGGCGGTCGCTTTGGTTGTGTTGCCTTTGGCGCATTTCTTCGTTCCCGGCGAACGTCTGACATTGCGAAAGTCGCTTGGGTTTCTCATTGGGTTTATCGGAGTGGCAGTCCTGATCGGCCCGGAGGCGTTCCGCTCAACCGAAGTCGATGGCGAGCTGTTTGGGCGATTTGCCTGCGTGCTTGGGGCGGCTTGCTATGCGGTTTCGTCCGTTGTGATGCGACGGTTGCCACCGGTTGACCCGGTTGGCTTATCGGCCGTGACGCTATTGATAGGCGCAGTGCCTGTAACGGTTCTGGCCGCGATCGTGGAAGGCGTGCCCCCGATGCCGTCGGCCGAGGTCGCAATGGTGATATTGACGCTGGGATTGGTGCAGACTGCGGCTGCGAACCTGTTGCGGGTCATGGTAATCCGAAGCGCGGGACCGGTCTTCATGTCATTGACCAACTATCAGGTGCCCTTGTGGTCGGTCCTATTGGGCGTTTTGCTATTGGGTGAAAGCGTAGAGGCATCGCTTTTCATGGCAATGGTGTTGATCCTTACGGGGGTGTTCCTCAGCCAGAGGGGGGCTTTGCGACGATTGTTTTCGCATTAGCGCGCGACGCTTGCGACCTCGTCAACGATGGCATCGACAACGCGGAGAAGCTCGCCTTCGTCTTCGCATTCGGCCATCACTCGGATCAAGGGTTCGGTTCCGGATTTGCGGATCAAGAGACGACCTTTGCCCATCAAAGCGGCCTCAGCACTGGCGATAGTGTCTTTTACCCGTATGTCTAACAGAGGATCACTTCCCACCTCATAGCGGACGTTCTTCAGCAACTGCGGAACAGGCTCGAAGGCCTGCCGCAGCACGCTTGCAACATGCCCAGTACGCTTCATTTCAGCGAGGAACTGAAGGCCCGCCTGAAGACCGTCACCGGTCGTGGCAAAGTCGGTCATGACGATGTGGCCAGATTGCTCGCCCCCAAGGTTGAAGCCGCCCGCCTGCATGGCTTCGACAACGTAGCGGTCACCGACAGACGTGCGGTGCAGGGCCACTCCCTTGTCGCCAAGGAAGCGCTCTAGCCCGAGGTTCGACATTACCGTCGCCACTAGCGTGTCACCAGCCAGCCGGCCTTCAGCGGACCAACGCGCCGCGAAAAGCGCCATAATCTGATCGCCGTCAGCAACCGCGCCAGTTTGGTCGATGATCATCACGCGATCTGCGTCACCATCAAGGCAAATGCCAACGTCCGCGCCATGGGCCACGACGGTTTCCGCCGCAAGTTGCGTACTGGTCGAGCCGCAGCCGTCATTAATGTTTTTACCATTGGGCGAGACACCGATCGGGATCACCTCAGCACCAAGCTCCCAAAGGACTGTTGGGGCAGCTTTGTAGGCCGCACCGTTCGCGCAGTCGACGACAACCTTCAGACCTTCCAATGTCAGGTCCTGCGGAAAAGTCGATTTCACGCGCTCAACATAGCGAAAGAGCGCGTCGTCAATACGCTTGGCACGGCCGATATTTTCTGAGGCGGCGGGAGTAATTTCAGAAGAAATGGCGGCCTCGATTGTGGCTTCGGCTTCGTCGTTTAGCTTGAAGCCGTCGGGGCCGAAAAACTTGATACCGTTGTCATGGTGTGGATTGTGGCTTGCCGAGATCATCACGCCCACGTCAGCGCGCATAGAGCGCACCATCATACCAACAGCCGGAGTAGGCACGGGCCCAAGCAGCAAGACGTTCATACCGGTTGATGTGAAGCCAGCGGTCAGCGCATTCTCAAACATATAGCCTGACAGGCGCGTGTCCTTGCCGATCACCACGCGGTGCGCAGGAGAGCCGTCCCTTCGGAAATGGCGCCCCGCTGCCGCACCGATCTTTAAAGCCAAATCTGCCGTCATCGGATAGGTATTTGCGCGGCCGCGGACACCGTCGGTGCCAAATAGCTTTCGGGTCATGGAACTGTCTCGATTTTGTCTGCCTCAGGCCTGCCTACCACGCACAAGGCCAGTCTGCACAGAGGTTGCCGCAGCCGCCTCAGCAACGGGACGCCGAGTATTGTGTCAGTGTGAAACAGATCGCCTAGTTACGCGCAACGCGGCTCGGCTCGCGGTAGAAGTGGTGGAACCCGATTGTCGTGGTGCGCGGGAACACCCGGGCCCAACGTGGGTTCACCGACTTCGTGTGATAATGTGTGGCACCTTCAGTCAATTCGCGTGAGGCCCCGTCGATCATGAACCGAGCGATCTTGCCAACCTTTTGGTAGGCCTTTGTCTCGCTGATTATTTCGGGCCGGCCATCACAAGTATAGGTAAATTGGCAGCGATAGCGCTCGCCCGTCCCCTGATTCACAACTGCGCAAACCGAGCTTGGATAACGGCTATCATCAACGCGGTTGAGAATAACCTCGGAGACGCCGACGATACCCTTCAACGTCTCGCCACGCGCTTCAAAGTAAAGAGCCTCGGCCAGGCAAGACCATTGGTCACCACCCTTGGCCACCGGCATTGCCGCTAGCTTTTGTTTTGTCAGCTCGTCTGACGCCGTGTCTTGTACGGCCATCGGCGCGCGGGTCAGGCGCGACAAATCCCGCACACTGAACGACGTCAGGATGTTCGTTTCAGCGCCGAAAAGGCTTCCCAAACGTTGGTTCAACGTAATGGCCGGATTGTTCGAGGTGCTGATCGACACATCGGCGATTGCAGGCGCAGAAAGGGTTATCGCTGCAATTAGTGCCGCTGCCCATCGCATGGGTTTAAACATCTAGGAGCCCCCTCCAGAACTTGTGTTCGACCGGTCTTGGCCAACTTCATATGGCGGCCGCATACCGAATTGATCGCCTAAGGTCCAGCCTTGCGGGCAGCGACAATGTGTTCTCCATGAGGAAATTGGCAGATAAACTGCCTTCGCGACGGATCGTGCCAAATTTATACAATTGATTCTTAAGTTTTTTTAGCCCTCGGCCCGTCCTGCAATGCTATATGTGCGGCAGCTAGTCGCGCCACGGGCACACGGAAGGGTGAACAGCTTACATAGTCAAATCCGGCATCACGACAGAACGCAATCGAGTCGGGGTCGCCGCCGTGTTCGCCACAGATCGACAAGACGATACCCGGCTTTCCTTTTCGCCCGCGTTCGGCCCCCAGCGTCAGAAGTTCGCCCACGCCTTCGATATCAAGCCGGTGGAACGGGTCTTCCGGAAAAACGCCCTGATTGACGTAAGCCCCCATGAAGCGACCCGCATCGTCGCGGCTGAGGCCGTAAGCCATTTGTGTCAGGTCATTGGTGCCGAAACTTAGGAACGCGCAATGGGGCGCGATCTCTTCAGCGCGCAGAGCGGCGCGCGGTGTTTCCACCATGACACCAAGACGGTACTCGAAATCGGCGGATGTCTCGGAACGAACCTCGGCGGCGACTGCTTCGATCCGATCGCTTACCAGTTCGACCTCGCGGCGGGCAGAAACAAGCGGGATCATGATCTCAGGCACAATGCTCTCGCCTTCCTTGCTGGCGGCGATGGCCGCAAGGAAAATGGCGCGCGCCTGGGCCTCGTATATCTCAGGCATGGTAACACCAAGACGGACACCACGCAGGCCCAGCATCGGGTTGAATTCACTCAGCGCTTCGACGCGCCGGGTGACTTTGGAAAGCGAAAGATTGAGAGCGTCGGCAAGATCACGAAGTGCATCGCGCCCTGACGGCAAGAACTCGTGCAGCGGCGGGTCGAGCAACCGGATGCACACGGGAAGGCCAGACATGATCTTGAAAATATCCGTCAGGTCAGCAACTTGCATGGGAACGAGGCGTTCCAGCGCGGCCTTGCGCCCTTCGGTGTTCTCGGCGAAGATCATCTCGCGCATGACGATCATGCGATCTCCTTCAAAGAACATGTGCTCGGTGCGGCACAGGCCGATGCCTTCAGCGTCAAAGGCGCGCGCGACTTTCGCTTCTGCAGGGGTGTCTGCGTTGGCGCGGACCGCAATATCGCGGACGTCGTCCGCCCAGCCCAAAAGTGTGCGGAACGCATCATCCAAGGAAGGCTCCAACAGGGGCGCCGCGCCGTCCAGAATCACGCCCGCCGTGCCATCAATTGTAATCACGTCCCCACTTTTTAGGACACGACCGTCCGTCAATGTGATATTTTTATCTTTTCGGTTCAATATGATATCGGACAGACCGACCACGCCGGGAAGCCCAAGCCCCCGCGCGATCACCGCCGCATGGCTGGTCATTCCGCCGCGCTCGGTCAGCACCCCTTGAGCTGCGTGCATCCCGCGAATGTCTTCAGGCGATGTTTCACGACGCACCAAGATGCAGGCCTCGCCGCGCGCGGCACTTGCCTGAGCGGCGGCAGAATCAAACACCAAACGTCCCGACGCCGCGCCCGGACTTGCCGCAACGCCACGCGCCAGAACATCCCGAGGGGCTGAACTGTCCACCTGACGATGCAGCATCTCAGACAGCGCGCGGGGATGAACCCTTAAAACGGCATCTTCGCGCGAAATGACGCGATCTTCTGCCAAAGACACCGCAATCCGCATATTCGCCCGTTCAGAGCGCGTAATCCGCACCGCATCAAGGACGCTGAGTTTTCCACCATCAAGCGTAAATTCGATCTGCATTTCTTCACGCAGTTGTTCACGGCAAATCCTACCGTAGTCCAAAAGTGTTGCGAACACCTTTGGGCAAAGTTCTTCTAAAGAAACGCCGCGTGGATCACGCGTCAGATAAAAGGCGCTTTCCGCACCCAGAGCGTCACGACCCTGACTTTGGCTGAGGTAACGACCTGTGATTTGGAGACGCCCGGTTGTGGAATCGGCAAACTGGATGACCCCGGACCCAGATTCAGGCGGCCCAAGGCCGGGCGCCATCGCCTGCACCACAAGCCCAAGACCTGCCTCAGCTGGCGCGCCGCGCGCCTGACGCAAGAGCCGTGCCGTGGTGC